>JBDQJC010000052.1:0-23015 GCA_040264055.1 Planctomycetota bacterium | reverse complement strand
CTGCTGCTGGCAGGTAAATGGCGGAGAGGGAGGGATTCGAACCCTCGGAGCCCGCAAACGGGCTCAATAGCTTAGCAAGCTACCGCATTCGGCCACTCTGCCACCTCTCCGCTGCCTACAGCGGCGAGAGAGTGTAGCGGCTCGTCCGCGAGAGGGAAAGGGGTGGCGGAGAGGGAGGGAGTCGAACCCTCGGTACCTTTCAGTACGCTGGTTTTCAAAACCAGTCCGTTCGGCCACTCCGGCACCTCTCCGCAGGATCTGGGCAGGCCTAGAGTTGGGCCCAGACTCGATCGCGCACGAAGATCGGAGCATTTGCTCCGAACGCGAGCGCGACGGCGTCGCTGGGACGAGCATCCAGTTCGTGGATGGCCTGGTCCTGGCGAATGCGCAGGGTAGCAAAGTAGGTGCCATCTTGGAGATCACGAATTTCCACCTCCATGACTTCGCCACCCAGGCTAGATAAGACGGCTTGCGTCAAATCGTGCGTCAGTGGCCGCGGGGTTTCAATCCCGCGCACCCGGCTGGAAATCACTTTGGCGACATCACGCCCGATCATCATCGTGAGCGTGCGCGCTTGCTCGGACTCAGCAACAACTTCACGCAACTCCAGCAGCTGCGCTTCGTGATCGGTGCTTGTCACGATCTGGCTGAGGCGGACCTCGGACCTACCCATGCCGACAGAGTACCCTGGCGCGATGGAGCCGGTCTTCTCCGAAGTACTGTCGTGCTTATGGGGCACCACGCGTTTTGACTTTGCTGCAGACGGCAGTCTGACGGAGATCTCAATCCGTGCCGGGCAAGAGCTCGGTTGCCGAGGCAAGCGCCCAGCGGGAGCGCCGAGTTCGCGCGCATTGCGCACTTGGCTGCGTGACTACGAAGCGGGCGGCGGGCAGGATTTCCCCGGGCCCTGGGATGTGCCCGGAGCCTCGGAGTTTCGGCGCGAGGTCTACCGCGTCGTCGCGGCGATTCCGGTCGGTGAGACTCTCAGCTACGGCGAAGTTGCCGCAGCAGCGGGTTCACCCGGGGCCTCGCGTGCCGTCGGAACAGCGATGGGGCAGAACCCGCTGCCCTTGATTGTGCCATGACACCGTGTGCTAGCTGCCGGTCGGCGGCTGGGTGGTTTTAGCGGGGGGATCGACCTGAAGAAGATCCTGCTTGCCTGCGAGCTTCAGGATCCGAGCCAAGTGCCGACCGCATAGAGGCCGGCGAGCGCAAGGCTGCCGCCGATCTGTGGCAGCAGCGGTCGACCCTGTGCATCGGTTCGGCGAGCCGCCCAAATCGCGAGGACGAAGGCAAGCGCGAGCGCACCCGGCAACGGAGCAAGTGCCTCGGGCAGAGCAGCCACGCGCAGTTCGGTGTAGCGATCCATCGCTCCGCCAAACAAGACCAAGGCGAACGCGGCGAGCAACAGCGCAGCCGAATCGCGACCGGTTTGACGACGCGCATCACCCAATAATCGGGCGCTTGCTCGGGCAAGCAAGACGACTGGCACGACGAACAGCAGTTGGCCCAGCTCGACGCCTAAGTTGAAGCCCAGCAGCTTGGGCAGGACTTCGTCTTCGCGCAGATCGAGCAACTGCGTCGCGAAACTACTGCCGTGCAAGAAGCCGAACAGGAAAGCCAAGCGCCAGGCATGGGCTCGGACCGGCCCGCGATACCAGTGCCACCACAAGGCGATCGAGATTGACAAGGCGATGCCAGGCTCGACCCAAGCGGGTTGCAGGCGCCAGATGTCCAAGGCGCCGAGCACCAGGGTGATGCTGTGCGAAAGCGTGAATGCGGTGATCGCCGCGAGCAAGCCGCCCAGGCCGGCGACGCCAAACAACAAGGCAGCCAGGAAAGCCAGGTGGTCAACGCCACCCAAGACGTGGTCACGGCCGCGTGCAAAGTAGGTGGTGAAAGGCGCAGGAGGTGGCGCGGCGTCTGGATCGACCGGAAGCGGGAAGCTGGCTTCGCGCTTGTGAAACATCATGAACCAGCGCTGCGGTTCGTCGTCGTAGCCCAAGACTTGCAGGTCGACGAGATGTTCAGGATTCGCACCGTCGAAGAAGTGGTCGAGCCGAACTTCAAGGGTCTTTGCCTTGCCTGTCGTCGGCAAGAACGAACTGACCTTGAGCGTCATACCACCTGACTCGAGGCTGAACTCTTCAAAGCTGGGAACCCAGGCTTCGCCGTTCACCCGCAAGGTGAAGCCGGCTTCCAGGTAGGGGCGCATGGTCGGCCAGGCTGCCGCTGCTTCGGAAGGCGCCATGGCCCATAGGTCATCGCCTTCAAACTCGACCTCGGGTTCTTCCATCAAGGTGCGCGATTGGATGAACCAATCAAGCTGCACGCCATCCTCTCGAACCTCAAACACCAACTGCGAGATCGAGTTGGGGTGCGCTGGCCCCAACTCGCCGGCCCCATGCGACGCTGGGTCGTGGGGGCCAAGCGATGTCAGGGCGAGCAGAGTAAGGGCAAGCATTCCGCGCTTAGTCGTAGCGCGGCAACGGCAATTCGGGAAGCACAGCCTCGAATGCCGGAACCAGCGAGGGGTCGAATTGGCCGCCGGCGCCCTCGCGAATGATCTCGAGCGCGGCTTGCTTCGACATGGCCTTGCGGTAGGGGCGGGTTGAGCAGACTGCGTCGTAAGTGTCGGCAATCATGATCAAGCGAGCGCCCAATGGGATCTCGGTACCACTGATTCCATCCGGATAGCCACGGCCGTCCCAGCGTTCGTGCTCATGGCGCACAATTGCGAGAACCTCGGGGTACTCTCGCGAAAGTGGCTCGAGAATCCGCGCGCCGTATTCCGGGTGCCGCTTCACTTCTGCCCATTCTTCATCATCGAGCGGGCCATTCTTGTGCAGGATTGTGAGCGGGACGCCAATCTTGCCAATGTCATGCAGCAGGGCGCCGATGCGAATCTCGCGGATGCCACGCTTTGTCATGCCTGGCACATGGCGGGCCATCATGACCGCTGCTTGGGCGACCTTCTTGGAGTGATCTCGCGTGTAGCGGTCTTTCGTCTCGAGCGCGTTGATCATCGATTTGACGCTGCGCAAGAATGCAATCAATTTGCCCATGTTCGCGTCGAGATTCGACTTCTCTTGAGCTAACTGGCGGGTGCGGTTTTCGATTGCACCGAGCAGCTTGGTGGAGAGCGTATGAGGCGTCACCGGCTTGAGCAGGTACTCGTCCGCTCCGTCGTGCATCGACTGCACGGCTGTTTGCACGTCCTGGGATCCCGTCAGCATCAGGAAGGGCATGCCCGGTTCCATTTGCCGAATGTGGCGCAACAGCTCATCGCCATTCATGCCGGGCAGCGAGAGGTCGGAAACGATCGCAACGAAATCTTCGAGCGCCATGCGGTGCAAGGCACTGCGGGCATCGCGCACGGAAGCGACTCGAAAGCCCGAGCGTTCTAGGCCACGCTCGACGAGTTCGGCTTGTTCGAGGTCGTCCTCGACCAGGAGGACAGAAGGAGTGTCCGAAGTCTTGGGAGGCATCAGGAGGTGAAGGGTTCTGGGGAGGAAGGGGGGGCGAGGCTCCGATGAATGTGTCGCGGCGGAACCTGAAGAACCATCGTGCCGGGCTGCAGGCTCTCGCTTAGCCAAGCGCCGGCGCCGATGATGCAGTCATCGCCGATGGTGGTGTCGCCACCGAGCAAAGTTGCGTTCGCGTAAATCACGACGCGATTGCCAACGGTGGGGTGCCGCTTCGTCGTCCGCGAAGGTCGGCCATTCAGATCGCGCGGCAGCTTGAGTGCGCCGATCGTGACCCCTTGATAGAGAGTTACGTCATCGCCGATCACGGTCATCTCCCCGATGACGACGCCCGTGCCGTGGTCGATAAAGAATCGATGTCCGATGCTCGCCCCGGGATGAATGTCGATTCCGGTCTCGCGATGCGCAGTCTCGGAAATCATCCGCGGCAACATCGGCACTTCATGCTGGAACAAGATGTGAGCCAATCGATGGGCAACGATCGCGTGGAATCCTGGGTAACAGGCTTCGACCTCTTCGCGCGAGCGGGCAGCAGGATCACGCTCCATGGCCGCGGTGACATCGTCCTGCAGTTCCGCCCGCAATTGCGGCAAGCGCTGAAGGAGATCGTTGGCGATCTCCTCCGCCTGTTGCGATTCGACTCCGGAGCGTTGACAGATCTCGGTCAGTTCGATCTTCCAACGGTTCATGCGGGTCTGCACGGTCTCGTTCAGCGACGCGGCATTCGACGGAATGAATCCTTCGGCAACCAGGGCGTGAAAATGCTCCAGTAACCGACTGACCTCAGAGATGCTCGCGTGCATCCCCCCATTCTGGGATCCCCGGGCCTAGGAATCCAATCGCTACAATTCCCCGATGCGCGAATACGAACGTCGGGTCCTGCTGAACCGAGAGGAGATAGCCGCTGGGTTGGCCGAGCTGGCTGCTCGGCTGCGGCCCCGATTGGAGGGTCGCGAGCTGACCGTGATCCCGATTATGGGTGGAGCGATGATTTTCGCAGCCGATCTGGTCCGTCATCTGCCTCCTGGGCTGATTCTGGACTTCCTGCGCATCCAGACCTACGGCGATGCGACTTCTCCGCAAACCGAGCCCCAGGTCGAGTGGCGCCCAGACCGGGCCAATGTCGAGGGGCGCACCGTGCTGCTGCTGGATGACATCCTCGATACCGGTCGCACGATGCAGGAAGCGCGCCGCTTCTTGCTCGAAGAGAGTGGGGCAGCCGATGTGATCTGCGTGGTTCTGGTCGACAAGCCGGTGCGCCGGGCCGTGGACATCAGCGCGGATGATTGTGTGCTCAACCTGAAAGAAGACCTTTTTCTAGTGGGCTGCGGCCTCGATTGGGCAGGCAAGTACCGCAATCTTCCCGAACTTTGCTTCATTGAAGAGGTAGCAAAGTCTTGAGCATGCCCGCCGAATCACGGGTGGTCGGAGAGGACCACCATGGGGTGTTGCTCGACGAGTATCTCTCACTTTGCTGGCCGGATATCGCCAAGGGCACGCTGCGCCGCCTGGTGCGTGACGGCGTGATTACCGTCGATGGTCAGCCGGCCAAACCAGAGCAACGACTGCGCGGCGACCAGATCATCATTCTTGAGGAAGATTGGGATGCCTTGGCGGTGCGTCGTCACAAAGCCAGCGATCTTCCGCTCGAGGTGCTCTATCAAGACGAGCACCTGCTTGCAGTGAACAAGCCCGCCGGGCTGCCGGTTGAGCCGAGCCGCTGGGGGGAACACCCGGTGCATCTAGGCCAGGCCTTGCTCGCATGGGCAGAGCGTCAGCGTCGTGACGACGGCACGGTGGAACACCGGCCGCGCGCTCTGCATCGCCTCGACCTGGGGACCAGTGGCGTGTTGCTCTATGCCTTGAACCTCGAGGCAGAACGCTATTACCGAGAGCTGTTCTCCGACCGGAAAGTCGAGAAGACTTACCACGCATTGGTGATTGGCGAGGTGCGCGCAGCCGGCCGAATTGATGCGCCACTCGAGCCCGCCAAGTCGGACGGTTCGATGATGCGCATCGCCTCCAAAGGCGGAAAGGACTCGTTGACCGAATACGAGCCGATCCAGCGCTTCCGCGGCTATACCTTGCTGGAGGCGCGCCCCAAGACCGGACGCACGCATCAGATCCGGGTCCATTTGGCCTCGATCGGGCACCCCTTGGCGGTCGACACCCTGTATGGCGGCCGAGAGCGTATGCTGTTGTCCGAGTTGAAGCCGGGCTACCGGCCGAAACCCGGCAAACCGGAACGAGCATTGATCGACCGGTTGACCCTACACGCAGCCGCTGTTCGGCTGCCGGCCTTCGACGGCGGCGAGATCGCCATCGAAGCGCCGTACCCCAAGGATCTGCGGATCCTCCTCAGCAAAATGGAGAAGTTTCGACGTGCGCATCCTTCGCGTGCCGACTGATTTTCGTGTGGTCGAGCAGTTCGACGAGACCATGCTTTCCCGCCAAGGTGAACACTTGGTGTATAGCGTTTCATCGCGCGGCCTGAACACCGCTGAATCCGCGGCCAGGCTTGCCGATGCCGCTGGTGTTCCACTCGATGCGGTTGCCTACGCTGGGCAGAAGCCCAAAGACGGCGTCGCTGGTCAAGTGTTTTCGGTACACGGCGGTGAACCGATCAGCATGCGCGGATTCGAGTTTGTCGCGCGTCGCATCGGCGTTGCCGAGCGGCATGTACAAGCGAGCGACATCACCGGCAATGCCTACGAGATTGTCGTGCGCGATTTGCAAGGCGATGACATGCGCCGCTTGCGCCACAACATGGCGCAGGTGCGCGATGCCGGCCTGCCGAGCTACTTTGATGATCAGCGCTTCGGGTGCTTGCGTCACGGTCAGGGCTACATCCTGCGGAACGTGCTGCGCGGTCGTTTTGACCTCGTTCTGCAAGCGGTGATCGCTGCTCCCTCGCCTTATGGCGCCGAAATGGTCGAGCGCTACAAAGCGCAGATTCGCGAGAACTGGGGTGATTGGCGCCGATTGGTGTCGATTTCGAATGGCCGGCGTGGCAAGAGCGCGTTTGAGCACTTGCTCGCGAATCGCGACGATTTCCTCGGCGCTTTGCGAGTGGGGATCTCCTCGCGCGAGCGCACGATGCACCTGTTCGCCTATCAATCGCACCTGTTCAACCGGGCTTTGGCTTCGAAGGTGCGCCAACTCGCCGAGGGCGAGAACTTGGCCTGGCTGCCTTGCGATGAGGGTTCACTTCCAGTGTGGCGCGAGCTATCTGCAACCGACCTGGCCCGTTTGGCGGAGGCCAAGATCATGCTGCCCGGCCCGGGCATGGAGAAGGATCCGGAAACGGTCCGGCTCTACGCGCCGATCTTCGAATCAGAAGGCATCACCATGGAGCAGTTCTGTTCCTTGGATATTCCTGGCTTCCGACCCATTGCCGAAGAGCGTCCCGTCTTGATGCAGCCCGAGTACTTGCGCGCGGCGCCGGCTCAGGACGACGAGTACTACCCGCGCAGCCGCAAGATGCGCGTGCGCTTTACCTTGCCGCGTGGACAGTACCCGAACTTGGTGCTGAAGCGTCTGTTGATGCCAACCGAATCGGATTCACGGCGTTTGTGTATGTGGATTTCGCGCCATCCCTTGGTCTGGCCGAAAGATGACGGCACACCGCAGGTCTTTGACCGTGTTCCGCTCGAAGAGCGTCGCTCGCAGCGAGCCAAAGGCAGCTACGACAAGCGTGACGGCAATCATCGTTCCTTCAAGCGTCCGGGTGATGGGGATGACCGGCGTCCCGCGCGCGACCATCGTGGTGGTGACCGCCGCCCTGCGCGCGAGGATCGCGGTGGGGGCGAACGATCGAACCCTTGGGGTCGCTCGCAGCGCGACGATCGGCGCGACGATCGGCGCCCGCCGCGTCAAGACGATCGACGCAGTGGGCCCAGCACGGATCGCTCGTCCCCATGGGGGAAGCGAGACTGAGCATGCCGCGGATTGGCGTGATCGGTGGCTCTGGAGTCGGCCGACTGGCCGGCTTCGAACTCGAGCAAGAGCACAGCGTCGAGACTCCCTTCGGCCGCCCGTCTGCAGCGCTTCGCGTTGGGCGCTTGCACGGCACGCCCGTGGCGTTCTTGCCGCGTCACGGAGTCGGTCATGAGTTCACGCCGACCGAAGTCCCGTATCGAGCGAACTTATACGCGTTGAAACAGCTCGGTGTCGAGCGAGTGCTGTCGGTCTCAGCCGTTGGAAGCCTGCGCGAAGATCTCGCGCCGGGCGACTTCGTGCTCGTTGATCAGTTCATCGACCGCACCGTGGCGCGGCCGCGCAGCTTCTTCGGCGAAGGCTGCGTCGCGCATGTGCCATTTGGCGATCCGGTCGACGCAGCGATGCTGGATGCACTGCAAGCTGCGGCGGCAGAATTTGATGAGTTGCGCGTGGTGCGCGGCGGTGTCTATTTGACGATGGAGGGCCCGCAGTTTTCGAGTCGTGCGGAAAGCGAGTTGTATCGCAGCTGGGGCTGTGCCGTGATTGGCATGACCAATGGCACCGAAGCGAGGCTCGCGCGCGAGGCGGGTCTCGCTTTCGCTTCGATCGCGATGGTGACCGATTACGACTGTTGGCGGGTCGGCCAGTCCGAGGTGGACGTTGCCGAGGTCGTCGCTGTCGTCAAGGACAACGCCGCCAAGGTCGCGACGCTGCTTGCCTCTGCCGTGCCCGCCTTGCATGGTCTGGGTCCATCCCCTTGGCGAGGGATTGCTTCGCGATCGCTCCTGACCTCTTCGCAGGCGATCCCGGCTGCCACCCGGGCAAAACTCGCCCTCTTGCTCGACGAACAGTGAGTCGCGTCGCGCGCGAGTTTCCGGCGCAGGAAGGCTACGGCGAGTACGAGGATCGTGGTTCCCGCTTCCTGGCCTGGGTGTTTCATGCCCCCGAGGAAGCGAGCTTTTCTTCCCGTCTCGAGGAAGTTCGGCTCGAGCATCCCAAGGCGCGGCACTTTTGCTGGGCTTGGCGCATCGCTGCGGGGTATCGCTTCAACGATGACGGCGAGCCTGGTGGAACTGCTGGTCGACCGATGTTGCAGGTACTCGAAGGCAGCGGGCTCGAGGATCTCGCCGCGATCTGTGTGCGCTACTTCGGTGGGGTCAAACTGGGTACCGGTGGACTTGCCCGAGCTTACTCGGGTGCAACTGCGCGTGCGCTCGAGCATGCCGGTCGGCAGACCGAGGTCCTGCGCAGTCGATTCGCGCTGCACTTCCCCTTCGCATCGTTGGGGATTCGCACCGAACTCGAAGCGGTGTTCCCGAGTTGTGTTTTCGACGGCGAGTTTTGTGACGATGGCTGGCGAGGCGAGATGGAAATCGGTGAAGAAGAGGTCATGCGAGTTCGAGCCTTCTTGGCCGAGCGCGGCATGCGGCTGGAGTAGAATCGCCGCGTGGAAGTTGCCCACGCCAAGGACCTCGAGTTCGCCAGCCAGATTGCTGCCGGAGACGAGGCTGCCGCGACGCAACTATTCCGTCGATTCTCCGGCGAGATGTTCGGTTATTCCCGCAAGATGATCGGCGATCCGATTCTCTCGGAGGACGTCCTCCAAGAGGCCATGCTGGGCATTCTGCGCAGCATCGAGAAATACGACGGGCGGGTCAGCCTGCGTGCTTGGGGTTACGGAATCTTGCGACACAAGATCGTCGATGCGCTGCGCAAGCGGGGCCGCGAGCCGATCGTTTCGGGCTCCGATCCCGAGTCCGAGGACTATCGACAAGATGGTCACTGGAAAGAGGGCGTCACATTGCAGGCCTGGAATGAGAATGCGGAAGTACTGGATGTCGTGCGAGCCTGCATGGATTCCTTGCCGCACAATCAACGAGAAGCGCTCTTTCTTCGCGCCCTCGAAGGGATGCCTGCCAAAGAGGTCGCGGCGGTCTTGGAAATGAGCTACGCAAATCTCCGTCAAGTGCTTCACCGTGCGCGCCAATGCGTGCGTCGATGCGCCGATCAAGCCCTTGGTCCCAAGTCCACGGAGGAATGGTCATGAGCCAGTTTGAATGCCCCGAAAGCGGCGACCCGTTGATGCCAAGCTGTCGTCTCGTTTCCGACACGCTGAGCGAGTACTTAGAAGAGCAACTCAGCGACTCGGACCGGATTCTGCTTGAAGAGCACCTGCAGGCCTGTGGCCTTTGCATGGTCTACTTGGAGCAGTTTCGCATGGTCTATCGAGCCGCAGGCGATGTGGATTGCAGCACTCTTCCCGAAGACTTTGAGCAAGTCATGGGCAAAGTCATTCAGCGCTGGCAAGTCGAGCGTCAGTCCGGCGAAGGCAAGGAATAGACACTTGCGCCGGCATCGAGCGCGCGTTCGACCAGCGCGTTGACAGAAGGGCTCACCTGCCAAGCCAAGTCGCGGAAAAGCAGTGCGACCGGCGCCGCGAGGCACAGGAAACGACAGTCTCCTTGTTGGTTGGGTGCCAAAACAACATGAGTTTCTTCGCTGGCAGCGGCAGCGCGCTCCAATTCAGCCTCTTCGGGCAAGCTGCCCGCATCAGGAAACCAGACCGTGACCCAAGGGGCCAGCGCGCGAAACGCGGAAAGGCATCCGCGTTCCAGTCCGGTACCGACCCGCACGGAACGCACGCGCAAAGTGCGCTGGCGGTCATCTTCGCGATGCACGGGAGGCTGTGCAGCGGAATCGGTTAGCGTCCAAGTGCGCCAACCGCGCTCGCGTAGCGCAGCGAGTCCAGGATGTTCTTGAGTCGCCTGAGGGTCCGATTGAACCACCACGATGACAGGTTCGCGGGGAGCCGGTTTCATGCATCCAAGTCGGGTTCCGGATCGATGCCTAATCCGTCGGCGATGCGGTTGATGTAGTTGAAATAGGCAATCACCTGGCAACCATCATGAATCTCGCGATCGGACCAGCCCGCCCGACGCAAGGCTTCGACATCGGCCGCGGTCACCTGTGCGGGAGTCATCGTGAGTTTCTCAGCGTAGGCGCAGAAGGCAAATTCCGGCGCTGTCAGGGGAGCGTCTTGCCATGGTCCAGCCTCGAGCGCGTCGGCGAGTGCTGCTTCTTTGACCTCAACACGGAGGTCGTGCGCATGTGCGCGCACTCAGTAGACGCAGTGGTTGGACTTGCTGACCACGACCGCAAGCGTCTCGCGTAAACGCGCCGGGAGTGCACTGTCCTGAAACATACAGGCTTGATAGAGCCCCATGCTGGCTCGGAGCTGCTTTGGGTTTTGGCTTTGGATTTGCAGGATCTGCCAAACTTTGCCGGCACGCTGCTGCGCATCGCGATAGATCTTGTCCAACAGACCCTGGGCCTGCTCCGGGTCCGTGTTCTTGATCCAAGCCATAGGAAGATCGTAGTCAGCGCGAGCGTGGCAGGCGAAATTCGTCAGGAAATGCGGAAATCGCAGTTGTGAATCCGTTCATGGGGTAGGTTTTGCTTGGCTCCGCCCCGGGTTGAGGCACGATTCCATCCCCTTCATCGTCCCCTCGACTGGTAGCTTCCTTTTCCCTCCAGGAAGAGTGCTGGCTCGCGGCCCGCACGCTCCGGCGCACGGTTCGCTTGCCAGCATTTCTTTTTTTAGGTGAATCGAGGAACCCGGGAGCGGATGCCGCGTCCCATGCGCAAGCGCTGTGGCGACCGGGCTCGTCTTTGACACCCGGATCCATCCCAACCCACTCGTCGCAGCGCCGTTTTCCCTTGCCCGTGGCGCGGCTATCGTGGGGCTATGTCACACGGTCTCTCGCGTCGTCGACTGCTCCAGGGGGCCGCTGCCGGTCTTGCCGCTGGAGTGCTTCCTGCTTCCAGTTCTGCCCAGGGTCATCGCTTGCCGCACGCCAAAGATGCGGTGGCAATCGCATCGGGAAACGGGGTAGAGGCGTGCCGCATCGCGCACGAGTTGGTCACGGCGCAAAAGCTGCGCCCTGTCAGTGCTGCGGTGCGCGGCGTCGCCGTCGTCGAAGCTGACCCCAACGATATGTCGGTGGGCTATGGCGGGCTACCGGATGAACGCGGCCACGTCAGCTTGGATTCGGCGTGCATGGATGGCACGACGCATAACGCGGGATCGGTTGGTGCGATCGAGGACATCATGCACCCGGCGCAAGTGGCTGAGTTGGTCATGGACGCCACCGATCACGTCAACTTGGTCGGTGCCGGTGCGCGACAGTTTGCCTTGGAGAATGGTTTCAAGGCCGAGAACCTGCTGACCGAACGCGCCGAAGAGATCTGGAAGCGCTGGCGAGCCGGGCGCAACGATGACGATCGTTTGTGGCCATTGAATGACACCAAGCCCGCTGATCCGGTGCTGCAAGGCGAACCGCGACCCTGGGGCACGATCCACTGCTCGGTGCTTGCTCCCAATGGCGACCTGGGTTGCTGCACGACGACATCGGGCTTGGCGTTCAAGATTCCGGGACGGATTGGCGATTCACCGCTGATCGGATGCGGTTTGTATTGCGATAACGAAATCGGAAGTGCGGGCGCGACCGGTCGTGGGGAAGCTGCGATTCTCTCTGGCGGATCCTGGTTGATCGTCGAGCGCATGCGCGCCGGAGATGAACCCACCGAGGCCTGTCTGCACGCGCTGCGGCGGGTTGTCGAGCAAACCGAACGAGCCGCGCGTTGGCAGCCCGCGCTTTGGAAAGATGGCCGACCGAGTTTCGGCTTAACTTTTTACGCGGTGCGCAAGGACGGTTTGTTCGGAAGCGCGACAATGAGCGGGAATCGCGAGTTTGCCGTCGCCACGGCGGAAGGTGGTGCGCGTCGCGAGAAGTGCGCCGCTCTGTACAAGTGATTCGAGTCGGCATCGATACGGGGGGCACCTTTACCGATGCGGTGCGCCCCGGGCCAGACGGGGAATTGCTGGTGCATAAAGTACCCACCACTCCGGCGCGACCCGCGTCGGCAGTGCTGCAAGCCTTGGAGTTCTTGGCCGGCGAGCAAGCAACCGCGTTGGTGCACGGCACAACTCATGCAACCAATGCGCTGCTGACAGGCAAGCTAGGTCGTGTGGTTTTTGTCACGACCGAGGGTTTTGCGGATGTGCTGCAGATTGGTCGGCAAGAACGTGACCAGTTGTATTGCCTTGAGCCGCGGCCCAAGCGACCGCCCTTGCCTCGCAACCTGATTGTTGAGGCAAAGGAAAGGCTCAGCGCCGACGGCAAGGTGTTGCAACGGCTGAGCAAAGAAGAAGTCACGCGCGTCGTCGCAGCCGTCGAGAAACGGCGCCCAGAAGCGATTGCGATTGGCTTGCTGCACGCGTTTCGCGATCCCATGCACGAGAAGCGACTCGCGCGGGCGTTGAAGAAGCTGGGTGTTCCGGTCTTTACCTCGTTTGAGGTGGCTCCGGAATACCGTGAATACGAACGCTTCACGACGACCTGGGCCGCCGCCGCCTTGACTCCCGTGGTTGCGCCGGCACTACGCGAGCTGAACGCGGAAGTCGAGCGGCGCTTTCCAGGAAGCGCCGAGGTTCGGATTCTGCGCTCTGATGGTGGCACCGCGACGGCACATGCGGCAGCGGCCGACCCCGTGCACTTGGCATTGTCAGGGCCTGCCGGTGGTCTGGCCGCGGCGCGCACGTTGGCGGACGCGCGTGGCGACGGTTCAGTGCTGACCCTCGATATGGGCGGCACTTCCACCGACGTTGCGCTGTTGCCGCCTGGCGACCCGGAAGTGACGCCGATGCGGCTGGGCGGGCTGCCGCTGCTCGCGCGCGGTTTACCCGTGCACTCTGTCGGCACCGGTGGGGGAAGCTTGGCAGCGTGGGATCCAGGAGGAGCGCTCTGCGTTGGTCCCGAGAGCGCCGGTGCTGCGCCGGGGCCGGCTTGTTACCGACGCGGCGGCAAGCGCGCGACGGTGACCGATGCTCATTTGGTCGCAGGAAGATTGCACGCCGAGAACTTCCTCGGCGGTGAGTTCCCGCTCGACGCCAAGGCGGCGTGGAAAGCTTTGGAGTTGCTCGGGGCGCCGGCGGGGCTCGATGCGCAAGAAGCTGCAGTCGCGATGTTAGAGATCGCGAGCGCCGACATGGAACGGGCGTTGCGTCGCGTTTCGCTGGCTGAAGGCCACGACCCACGCGACTTTCATCTCTACGCCTTTGGCGGTGCTGGAGGGCTGCATGCCGTTTGGGTCGCGCTGCGCTTAGGGATGCGATCGGTCGTCTTGCCTCCACACGCCGGAGCTTTTTCTGCGGTGGGCATGTTGTCGGCTCCTGCTCGACGCACGCTCGCGCGCTCGGTCTTGTGCCCGTTGCCCACGCAGCAAGAACGCGCGCATTATTTTGACGAGCTCGGCGTACGCGCACGCGAGGAGCTCGTCGCCGAAGGGGTCGCACCTGGTTCGATCAAGATGCGGCGCGTGCTCGAGCTACGCAGCGAGGGGCAGGGGGGAGAGTTCTCGATCCCCGAGGGCCCGCATCTTCGGGAACGCTTTCACCTGGAGCACGAACGGCGCTTTGGATATCGCCGCGAGGATCGGCCGGTAATTCTTGTCGCCGCTCGCTTGCGCGCCGAGGGTCCATCGAGCTCCCCTTGGCGCAAGCAGCCGGTGCGCAAGCATGAAGCCAAGGAGTTTGAACAGGCGATGGCGATTCTGCCGGAGTCTGGGTCAACCGGAGTCCAAAAGGTGCGGTGGTTTCGGCGCGAACAACTCGCCCCCGGGGCGGTTTTGACTGGCCCCGCGATTGTCGCCGAGTACTCCGGTACCACCGTCGTACCGCGCGGCTGGAGCGGGGAGATCGATGCTTTTGGTGCGCTGGTTTTGCGACGCGAAGGAGAACAAGATGCTTGAGCGCAATCCACGCTTGATGGTGTTTCGGCACCTGCTCGCGAGCGTCACCGAAGAAATGGGCGAAGCTTTGCGGCTCGCTTCGGTTTCGCCCAACATCAAGGAACGCCTCGATTTTTCGTGTGCTTTGTTGGATCGCGATGGACGCCTTATCGCGCACGCGGCACATATTCCGGTTCACCTCGGAAGCGCGCACTTGACGATCCCCGCGGTGCGTCGCGAGCGTGAGCCACTCCCAGGCGAGATTTTGGTGCTGAACGATCCGCACCGAGGCGGGACCCACCTGAACGATGTGACGGTGCTCGCGCCCTTCTATCGCGGCGAGAAGTTGCTCGGCTTCTTGCTGAACCGCGCGCACCATGCGGATATCGGAGGCGCTGAACCGGGCTCGATGAGCGGCGCGCGCGACCTGTTCGGCGAAGGTTTGATCTTGCCTCCAACTCGGCTCTGCAATCGCCTCGAGCCGGTTGAGGACATCTGGCGTTTGTTCTGCGCCAATGTGCGCGATCCCGAGTCGGCGCGCGCCGATCTGCAGGCGCAAGTTGCCGCGCTCGCGCGTGGCGCACGGCGCATGGCCGACTTGTGCCAACGATTCGGTGATGACGAGGTCGCAATCGCGATGGGTGGGTTGCTCGATCACGGCGAGCGCCTCACGCGGGCTCTGTTGCGACGATGGCCCGACCGAAGCGCGAAGGCGGCCGATCACCTCGACGGCCCCGACACGCCACGCATCGTGCTTCGCGCCGAGAAACTTGACGACCGACTGCGCCTCGATTTCAGTCGCAGTTCTGGCCAAGTGCCGGGCTCGTGGAATACCCACGCCGCGGTGGCGACCAGCGCGGTTTTTTACGCCTTGCAGGCCTTGAGCCCCGAGGAGATCCCCGAGACCAGCGGTACCTTGCGCCCCGTCGAGGTCATCCTGCCGGAAGCGAGTGTGATTTCGTCCGAGGCCCCATCGGGTGTTGCAATCGGCAACGTCGAAACTTCGCAACGCATCGTCGATGTGGTTCTCGCAGCCTTCCGCGGCTTGTTTGGGCGCGAAATACCCGCTGCGAGTCAAGGCACGATGAACAACGTCTTGTTCGGCGGAGTACGCCGCGATGGACGGCCCTTTGTGCACTACGAAACGCTTGCGGGGGGCGCGGGCGCGGGCCAGCAAGGCGATGGTGCATCCGCGGTGCAAGTACACATGACGAACACCCGCAACACCCCAATCGAGGTTTTGGAGGCCGAGCTTCCCGTTCGCATCACGCGCTTGGAGGTGCGTCGCCGATCGGGCGGCGCCGGCATGCACCGAGGTGGAGACGGCATGATCAAGGAATACGAGTTCCTTGAGTCGGCGCGCGTGACGGTGACCGGGACGCGGCGCTTTTCCCAGGCAGAGGGCGCGTTTGGCGGAGAGCCGGGCAAGAGCGGTTGCGATGGGTGGATCGCGGCGGGCAAGAGTCGCCCGGAACGAGTGCTCCCTGGGGAAACGCGTCAAGCTGCGCGTGGCGACCGGCTACGCGTCGAAACGCCGGGCGGCGGCGGATTCGGGCGCGTCGCAAAAAACAAGAAGTGACGGCTTCACCAGCCGTCACTTCTTTGTTGATCGCGATTTAGCCCTCGTAGAGGTGCTCTTCGCCAAGCAAGTGGTACCAATCCACCGATTCACGCAGCACATCGCTGAGTGATTCGCGGAATGCACAAGCTTCGAATCGGCAGCCCTTGGCCTTGAGGGTCGGTGCAATGTCAGCGAAGACGCCGTTGCCCGAAACCACAATGATCGAATCGACTTTGTCAGCAATCGCAAGCATGTCCATGGCGATCGCCAATTCCCATTCGGCCTTGCGGGAGCCGTCTTGACGCTCGATCACACCGCGCTTCTTGACGTGAAAGCCACAGTAGTGCAAGTGATCGACAAAGCCGGTTTGCTCAATGCCATCACGGTCGATGACATAGGCCGTCGCGTGGGTAAGGCGGCGGTTGCGCACACAAGCACGCAGCATCTTGGCGTAGGAAAGATTGCGTCCGTAAGTCTTCTTCGCCGAGTGGTACATATTCTGTACGTCAACGAATACCGCGCAGCTTTGACGCTTCAGGAATCCACCCGCGCCGGCAAAGCCACCGTTGACCGGGTGTGCACCGGAGGCAGGCTCGAGGTTGAGCTTGCGACGAAGGCGCCAGACTTCGTCTTTGAGGTCGAGGTACTTTTCCTCGAGGTCAACACGTTCGACGTTTTCGACGTCTTCGTTTAGATCGATGAGGGGCCACTCCGCTTCTGGAGTGGGCGCTGGGGTAGCCGCGCCCTCCGACTGTTCGGTCGGGGTAGTGGTCATGAACTCGTTACAGACTTGGGTGGAGGTGTCCGGCAAAATAGGCCGGGAGAATAAGAGAAAAGCTCTTATGACAGGAGCGACCCAAACGGGCCGCGGGCGAATTCTAACAGAATTCGCGGCGGATCTTACCAGAGGCCCGGTTGCTCCGCAGGCGGCGGAGCCGGGTTCGGGCGACGCACACGCACGAAGGGTGCATCGGGGCAAGGGTGAACGGCTTGGATGCGCTCGATACGGTAGTTCTTGTAATGACCGTCCGAGTGGCACAGTGCTTCCATGACCGCCGAGTTACGACTCGGAAAGAAGAAGCGCGGAGTCACCCTTGCCTGCATGAGATAGCCATTTGCGTTTCGGTAATGCAGGTCCACGGCATGGGCGTTTTGCGCAGCATCCCAAAGATGTGCTTTGGAACCGACGAGACGGACCGGGCCGGGTGCAAAACTCGCAACCGAAGCTCCGGAACCGAGTTGGTCCATTTGGAATCCTTTGTCCGCGATTTCGATGAGCTTCCACAGCAATTGCAGCGTGGTCTCGGCGTCGTCGGCTGCCCGGTGGGCGCGCCCCGTATCGATGCCAAACTCTGCGGCCAGATTCGTCAGACTGTTACTGCGGCGACGCAGCAAGCTTCGGGAAGCACTGAGCGTGCAATAAGTTGGGTTATCCGGTGGAGAGACGGCCAAGCGGCCACATTCGCAGGCCAACATCGTCGCGTCGAAGGAGACGTTGTGGCCGAAGAGCGGTAATTTGCCAATCCAGTCTAGAAACTCGGGCACGACCTCCGTGGCGGTACGCGATTTCGCCACATCTTGGTCGCTCAAGCCATGAACTTCGGTGGTCTTGGGCGGAATCGGGAGTTCGGGGAAGATCAGCTCTTGGAATCGTTCGACGATTTGATCGCCGCGTACTCGAATCGCTCCGAGTTCCACCAGGCGCGCGCCCGGCGGCATGCCGGTCGTTTCCGTGTCGAAGACCACAAACTCACGCGGCAAACCCATCTAGGAAGTTTGCCGGGCTTGCGACTCCGGGTCAACACCTAGCCAGCGTTCTGTCCAAGCCGTGCCGAGATAGAACAGGGGGGTATCAAAGAGCGCGACCAGGGCTTTGAATAGCCATAGGTCCAAAATGATCTGCCACATCGCTGAGAACTCCATCTTGCCACCAAACAAGACCAGAACGACCAGGAGTGAATCGAGGAACTGCGACAACACCGTGCTGGCGTTATTCCTAAGCCACAGGTGCTTGCCGCGCGTCAAGTTCTTCCAGAAATGGAAGATGCGAATGTCGACGAACTGAGCGACCAAGTAGGCCGTCATCGAGGCGGCGATCACGCGCCATGCATTTTGGAAGACTGCGACATAGGTCGCGTCGTCGACCGGTGAATCGGCGATGGCGGGGAATAGGCTGCCGAGCCAAAGCGCGAGCAGCACCAAGAGCGAGGCGACAAAGCCACACGCGACCACGCGATTGGCCCGCTTGCGTCCATAGATTTCGGACAGAAAATCAGTCACCAAGAAGGTGATCGGGTAGGGGAGAGCCCCTGCGGAGAGGATGAAGGGTTCCGAGAACCCGAGGAAGCCAAGGTCGACGGTCAGAAACTTATTGGCGATCAGATTGCAGACCACCAAGGCGCCGATGAACAGCGCGGCAAGAACCAGATACAGGCTCTCGGCGCGGCCAGTCAGGGGGGCGTCGGCGAGCGGCTCGTGGGCCACTTGTAGGCTACTCATGAGCTACTTGGTGGGGTAGGTTTCGAGGACCCAGGCTTTCCAAGCTTCATCGGCTTGGCGCATCGTCCAGCCATACAGCTCGCGGAATGCGTCGCGTTGCACATCAGCGACGGCCGCTCCGGTTCCTTGGGTCTTGATCCGCAGGACAAACTGACCAAACTTCTTGGGGTCAAGTTGGATCAAGAAATCCACTTTGGACCAGACGACCAAGTGATCGTCAAACTGAAGGTCGACGTAGTCGTTTAAGCGAGACAAGCGCGCAAAGTCCGCGGCCTTGTCCTTCTTCACCAGTTTGCGTACTTCGGGAGCCCAGTTTTCTTCTTCGTTATCGATCAAGGCAGCTCCTTCGCCGCCATCAAAGAAGTTGTAGCCGGGTTGATTCAGACGGCGCATGTAGTGCGCATAGCCTTCACGAATCCAGGACGGCATATCGAACAAGTACAGCATGTACCCGTCAAGAAAGTTGATCGCCATGTTGTGGCGCAGCGCGTTATGAAGGTGCTGATCGTGTCGCACGCGCGCTTGCTTGGTCGACATGCCAAAACTCATCGCGCGGGACCGCGCTTGCGTGATGCCTTCATCGAGCGTTTCGACCTTGACATTCCAGCGCTGGGGGTGGGCTGTCTTGATGCCGCAATAGCGAAGTTTGAACTCTTGCCAGATCCCTTCCTCTTCGCAGATGAAAATCTCAAAGCGATGCGGCTCGCCCAAGTACTGGCCCATGCCGACCCATTGCGGAAATCCTTCGGCGCGCTTCTGGCCGCCGCGAGCAATCTCAAAGTCGTTAATCGTCTTCGTGAAGTCGCTTTCGAAGGCTTTGCTCAGGATTTCTTCGTTCGGAAGCATGCGAAAGTCCGCGTCGGTGTAGCCCATGTGGTCGAGGAATTCCTCATACATGTTCTCCATGCGCCAGGCGCACAGGTGCAGGCGCAACCAGGGGTCGAGGCTGCTGACTTTCGGGTCGATATCCGGGTAGTCCTCGGCCATCAACGCGAGCTCAGCGCGATAGGCTTTCTTATCCGGAACCGGGATCTTCCACTTCTTCAGCATGCTGCCGATGCGGAAGTGGGGCGTTTGCAGCCACAGGATTTCGCCATGAATGAACAGCTCGATCGCGACCTGTTCATTGGTCGAGTGCATGAACGGGAAAGGCCCGTACGACAGCCCAAGTTTGTCGAGCAGTTCTTGATCGCCTTCGATCACAGTGTCGATCTTTTCCTTGCCACGTTGCGCGGCGGCTGGGGCAGCCATCAACAGCAGCAACGGAAGCAGGGCGAGCAGGGAGCGAAACATCAAAGCGATTCATCTGCCACGACTCGGCCACGCACGAAGGAGCGAGGCAAGGAGCGCAACAACGCGGGATCACCCGCAAGAGGCAGTGTAGCCCAGTCCGCACGAGCTTGGGTTTGCTCGGATTCGCTGGCAACCGGGAAAACGATGGAGCGCACGACGACACCCGAACGACTGCGCGGGCCTTCCGCCCGTACCTCGAGCAGGACGATTTCCCAGCCGTCGACGGTGCGAAGCGGCCCTGCCCATTCCCCTGGCTCGAGTCTTGCGACCGCGGCTGAGGTGGCTCCGCCGAGCGCAGCGGGAGAGGCCTGGCGCATGACCGGCGCGGGATCGCCGCCGACTTCTTGGAGGATGGCGTAGTAGGTCTCGCCGTCGAGCAGGCGCTGAGCTGCAGCATCGGCCTCTGCCTTGGCTTGCTCGCTTTGCTCGGGGAAGCGATCGTGCAGCAGTGCCGACGCGGCGAATCCTCCGTCGAGTAGGTGCCAAGCGAGAGTGCCGGGCCCCCACACGTAATAGGCATGGTGCAGGTCGACCAGGGCCGCGCGCAGGCGATCCCCGTCAATCTTGCTTGTGCCGACTTGGAGCTCGCAGGCCACGGCCCCGGCTTCGATCGCCTCCCAATTTAAGGCATAGGGCGGGTTCGACCCAGCTTGCTTGGCGGACGAGCGAGATTCGCCGGGATCTGAATCTGCTCCACAGGCGGCCAGGATTGCCGCGAGAAGCAGAAATACGGAAACGACAGAGCGACTGACTAGTTTCACAGGTAGACGAATCGAAGACCCACGCCGAGGCGCAGGGTAGAATACGTGACCCGTTTGGTTTCGCAGAATCGCATGTTCCGCTCGATCCTCGTTTTGACCCTTGGGCTTCTGGCCCTTCCTTCCGCTGTCCTGCCCGCGCAGGAGGCATCCGCTGGCCTTACCGCTGAATCGTCTCAGGAGCTCTCGCCCGAGACGCAGTACGCGCTGGTCTTCTCCGTGGGCACGCCCCGGCTTTACCAGAAGCTGCAGGCCTTGCTGATCGAGACCGAGTTCGACCGCCGGAAACAAGCCGGTATCGATGTAAGCTACGCTGACGTCTCCGAATTGGACGTAGAGCAGCGCATCGAGCGCACGATTGGCGAGTTCATCGACAAGAACCCCGATCTCGACTTCTGGGCTCAAGTCTCCGCTGCTGGCTACGACGAAACCAGCTATCGCGACGAGATTCGTCGCAATCTGATGCTCGAGCGGCTCTACTTCCCGCCCAACACCGATCAATGGCCGACCGAGATCCTGAAAGAGGTCTTCGGAGGCGATGCAGAAGACTCTTTGTGGAGTTCGATGATCGTCAAGATGCCGGAAGAACTCGCCAAGCAGAAAGCGGCCGGTCAGTCCGGTGAAATTCACCCGACCACGATGCAGGTCTTCCTGCGTCCGCACATCTTTGGCCACCTGATGGACAAGGCCGAGATCAAGTACCCGTACGACGGCCTACCGGACGGCGTGTGCTTGAGCGTCAATGGCACCGAGGTCAAGACCGCCGATCTGGTCAAAGAGTTCGCCGCAGTCGTCTCGGATGTCGAGTTGGCGCGAGCCAAGCGCTGGAACGAAGTGGTCCGCGCGACCCGCGCCGCGCTGGAAGCGGACGGCTTGCTGATCAGTCGCGAGGAAACTCTCGCTTTGGTGGAAGACGAGCGCAAGGAATACGCCGAATCGGTGGTTTCCTACGAGCAGATCGCGCTTGAGTTCATGGGATTCCCGAGCATGGAGTTCTATCACCACTACAAGCAACTGCGTCACTCCTACCGCAAGTCCCTGCCGGACCCCTTCACCGAAGAAGAGCTCGACGCGCACTTGAAAGAGCGTCTGCGCTTCATCGGGGCAGGCCAGGTGACTGCCGAGGTCATCTTGATTTCGGCTCGCGACTTGGACACCGGCGTCTGGCAGCGCGTGGGTTCTTGGGAAGCAGCGCGCAAGCGCTCCGAGAACGTCGTGCGCGAACTTCTCGCTGGCAAGGAATGGGGGGAGGTCCTCAACCAATACAGTGAGTACCCGGCCAAGACGCGTGGCTCGCAGCAAGGCATGCCGCAACCGCAGCGCGGTCGCTTTGGTTCGCAAATGCGCAACCCTCTGCGTCAGTTCCTGGGCGAGAATGACTTCACCGATTTCCTGATTGGAACCTCGGTTGCAGATCACTTGTTCTTCGAAGCTGAGCCAGAGGCGATTTATGGGCCGGTAGAGGGTGTTTATGGCTTCTACCTGTACAAGCTGCTGACGCGCTCCGAGCCGACTCAGCAGGTGGACTGGCGCAATAACGAGCGCCATGGCTACTTCGTACGCGACGATTACTTGAACGAGAAGTTCTTGGAGTACGTCACCGCTGCGCTGAAGCGCTAAGCTTGCGGGGCGCCATCGTGGCGCCCCTCCTCAGCATTTGGCCCGCCGTGCCCGTTTTCGCGAGACGGCCTCCCGTCTTGGACCGTACCTGCGGCGTTACCGCGGTACGGCGCTGCTGATCGTCTTCCTCGGAGCGATCGCTGCGGCAGGTGGGCGCCTCACGCTGATTCTGATCGATCCGCTGGTCAATCTGCTGTTTCCGGATCAGCCGGCAACGGGCGGCTTGGTGCCGGAAGAGGTAGCTGAGCCTTCGCTGCTAGACCGTTTTTCCGAAGGCTGGCTTCTGCCCAAGCTCGAGGGACTCTCGTGGTTTGGTTGGAGTCAAGACGTCACGACAGTGGCGATCCTGGTTGGCCTGATGGTCGGCGCAGCGGTGGTGTTCTCCCTGCTGCAGTACTTCTTCCTGCGCCTTTCGCGCATGATCGGCATTTGGATGATTGTCGATTTGCGTCAGGATCTAGCCGAGCACTTGCTCCGCTTGGGAATGCGCTTCCATGGCGGGCGACGCATCGGCGACGTCGTGTCGCGCATGACCGCCGATGTCAGCACCAGTTTGCGATTGCTGAACATCTTGGTCGAAGAGCTGATCCAAGGGCCGTTCAACATTCTGGCTTCGCTGTTCTTGGCCTATGCCGCAGCGCCGACGGCCACACTGGCGATGTTGGTCTTCATTCCCTTGTTGGCCTGGCCGGTGATGAAGATCGGGCCACGGGTGCGACGGCGCAGCACGCGCTCGCAAGAGAAGCTTGGGGACACGACTCAGTCTTTGATGGAGATGCTGGCGGGCATCCGGGTCGTCAAAGCATTCCGTTTGGAAGAAGTCGAAGCCAAGGAGTTTCGGCGCGCCAATGACGAGTTTGTCGATCAGACCGACCGTATGGTGCGCGCGCAGGCCGTGAGCCGTGGTGTGACGGCCTTCATTGCCCAAGCGGGCATGGGCTTGATCGTGGGCAGCATGGTCCTCGTGCAGCTCGCTGGCATGGAGATCTTCTCCGACGCGGGCAAGATGACGCTGTTCTTCCTGGGCATCGGCACGATGTTCGCGCACGTCAAGCGGCTGACCAAGGCGCT
>JBDQJC010000051.1:0-23983 GCA_040264055.1 Planctomycetota bacterium | reverse complement strand
GTGCTGCACAACGGCGTCGATTTGCGCGCCTACCAAGGCCTGCCCGAAGTCGGCGCGGCGCGCCAAGCGCTGGGCTTCGAGGGCGATGCTCCACTCGTGCTCGGTGTCGGTCGTTTGCATCCGGCCAAGAACTTCCCGCTGCTCGTGCGCGCCAGCCGAGCCGTGCTCGACGCACGCCCGGATACCCGTTTCGCTTTGGTCGGCGAAGGCGAGCAACGCGACAAGATTGAAGCCGAGATCGCCGCCCAAGGCGTCGGCCATGCTTGGACCCTGCTCGGACAACGGCCGGATGTACCGCAATGCTTGGCCGCCGCCAGCGTGTTCATTCAGCCCAGCGACTGGGAGGGCTTCCCGGTCGCCGTGGTCGAAGCCATGGCCGCGGAGCTCCCGGTCATTGCAACTGATGTTGCCGGGGTCGGTGAAGTGTTGCGGCATGATGAAAACGGGCTGCTGATCCCGCAAGGCGGCGAAGCCGAGCTGAGCGCCGCCATCCTGCGCCTGCTGACAGAACCGGAGACGGCTGCTCGCTTGGCGGCGTCGGCAAAGCAACTCGCTTGGTCTGCATACAAGCTCGACGCCTACATCGAACGCGCGGTTGCCGAATACCGCGCCGCCCTGGAACTGGCCCATGTCTAGCTCATCCCCCGCTCCTCCCGCCGGCCGCAAGCTGCGCGTCGCATTCATCACGACCTCGATGATTGTTGGCGGCCAAGAGCGCGTGCTCATGGATGTCTGCAACGGCATGGATCGCGATCGATTCGAGGTCGCACTGCTCCTTACTAAGGATCGCGGGCCGCTTTGCGACTTTGTCGAAGAGCCGGCCACCTTGATCGTGCCGGAGTTTCGGCGCGGCCCGCTGGGCGCAATCTTCGCGCTGGGTCGACTGACACGATGGATGAAGAAATGGAAGCCGGACTGCGTGTTCACCGTCGGCCTCGGCGACAAGTTCGTGCTCGGCCGCCTGGCTGCCAAGAAAGCTGGCGTGCCGGTGATCCTTTCCGGTCTGCACTGCACACCGGGCCCCGAACATATCGGGCGTTCGATTCTCGGCCGCTGGGGCAAGAAGTTCATGCACCTCAACACCGGAGTCACCACGGTCACCGAGGACCTTGCCGACTACTTGGTCGAACACGAGGGCTACCCGCGCGAGAAGACGCATGTCATCCCGAACGGCGTCGATTGCAACCGCTTCTTCCCGCATGAGCCACTGGCTTCCTTGCGCGAGGAATTGGGGATTCAGCCCGAGCACCGGGTCGCGTCGATTGTCGCGGCGTTGCGGCCAGAAAAACGCCACGACCTGTTCCTTCAGGCAGCCCGCGCAGTCGCCAATCAGGTGCCGCATGCTCGCTTCTTGATCGTCGGTGACGGCCCCTCGCGGCCGGATTTCGAGTTGCTCGCCGCCGATCTCGATTTGGAACAGCATGTGCAGTTTCTCGGCTCGCGCCACGACATCCCGGAGATCCAAGCCTTGTCGGATGTGGTGTGCTTGGCCAGCACCGATGTCGAGAGCGCGCCGATCTGCATGCTCGAGGCACTCGCCTCCGGTCGGCCGCAGGTGGCGACCTCGATCGGTGGCATTCCGAAGATCGTTGCTGACGGAGAAACCGGTTTCCTAGCGCCTCCGGGAGATGTCCCGGCCTTAGCTCAAGCCATGACCCGCATTCTGTCCGATGATGAATTGGCGAACCGCATGCGAGAGGCATCTCGCGCGCGGGCGCTTGAGCATTTCTCGGTAGAATTCATGGTTCGGGCTCACGAAGAACTCATCGAGGATTCGTACAAAACCGCCGCGCCATGAACACTCTGCCCCGCACCCTCGTTCTGACTTTCTTGTTAGGCGCACTCGTCGGCCTGCTCGAAGGCTTGGGTGTCTTGGTATTCCTTGGGCTCGGCTTTGGCAACCCAGGCCTGGAGCTGTTTGGGGTCGCGTGGCGCTCCGGACTCTTGGCCCTGCTCTGCTTGCCACTTGCCCTGGCGGTCGCGAGCGTACTGCGTCTACCGCGCAAGACCTCGACCGATCTGGCCGCCTGGGCAGCACTCGGTCTGGCCTGGATCATTGGCAACTGGTGGGTGCAAGGCGAGGTCTTCCGCCGCGTGCCGATCTACCGCCCTTTGCCGCTGTTGAGCCTGGTCGGCAGCTCAGTTGCTGTCTTCGTGTTGCACGCTGCGATGCGTGGTTCGGCCAAGGCGGCGCCGCAAGGCAGCCGCAACGCGCTGCTTGGCGCGTTGATCTTGCTTCCGCTGATCGCCCAGTTCTCGCTGAGCGAAGCCACCAAGCCGAACGAACATTCGGCCGAGGGTGCCGCGCTCCCGGATGTCACCGTGGTCGTCATCGACACCTTGCGCGCCGACCATCTTGGGACCTACGGCTACCAACGCGAAGACGGCGAAGTCACCTCTCCGAACATCGACGCCTTTGCCGAGACTGGAGTCGTGTTCGAGAACACTTGGTCGCAAGCTCCTTGGACGCGCCCTTCGATGGCCTCCTTGCACTCGGGCTTGTTCTGCAGCGGTCACACCGTCAACCAGGTGTATGACATGTTGCCCGAGGATGCGACGACTCTCGCCGAAATGGCCAATGCTCGTGGTTACCGCACGGCTGGCTTCTCGGCGAACGCCAACGTCGGCGTGACCTACGGCTTTGGTCAGGGTTTCGAGGAGCTTTGGACGGTGGGGAAGCCGCGCACGCTGAGCACCTTCACGCGTTGGGGAGAGTTGACTCACATCGTCGTCAACAAGGTCTTCGGCGGTTTCCTGTATGACGGCGATGATCACGCCGCCTTGGTCAATGACAAGACCTTCGCGTGGCTGGACGAAGTCGCGGAGGATCCGCGTCCGAAGTTCACCTATGTGCATTACATCGATCCGCACACGCCCTACTTGCCGCCCGAAGGAGGCTTCCTGTTCGACGGCGAGATCTACGACGTCGAAGCAGCCATCGATGGTCTGAAGTTGAAGCGTACTTCGCGGGTCCATGAGTACCCCTTCGAGGTTCTGCCCGACCCGAGTGCCGAGATGATTCGTGAGACGATCCGGATGTATGACTCCGAGATTCGCTACGTCGATCAAGAGTTTGAAAAACTGCTTGCTGGCTTGCGTCAGCGCGGCCTGCTCGATGAAGGCGATTGGCTGATTCTGACTTCGGACCACGGCGAAGAGTTTTATGAGCACGGTCGCTTTGGACATGGCCAATCCTTGTTCGAGGAACAACTGCACGTGCCCCTGATCGTGGCTGGCCCTGGCGTCAAACCCGGCGCTCGTCAGAAGCAGGAGGTCAACATGCTCGACATCCACCAGACTGTTGCCGAGATCATTGGATTTGAGTGGCCCGTCGTTGAAGACGCGCCGAAGACGGCGACCGGGCATCCCAGCGCCTCGATTTCTTTGCTGCCCTTGATGAGCGGCGAAGAGGACCTTGGGAAAAAGCGCCTGCTCTATGCCGAGCGCTTGCAAGACAACATTGAGTTGCGCGCCGCGAGGCAAGATTTCTTGAAGATCATCGAGATCCCTGATTTTGAGAACTCGACCGAGGACGACCACTATGTCTTTCAAATGTGGTTCAACTTGAACCTCAATCCAGAAGAGGCCACGGGTGTCTCAGTTGCCGAAATCGCCAAAATGGGATCATTCCCACGCGAGCTCGACGCCTTTGACCCCGCGCGGGCTCCGAGTGACTTGAGCGCTCTCCTGGATCTTGGTCGAGTTCGCGCCATGACCGGCGCCGTTAAAGGGTCCGCGGCTGCAATGAGCCCCGACGCAATCGCCAAGATGATCGAACTCGGCTATATGGACGAAGAAGGCAACCCGATTCACGGCAAGTAGAAGATGAACCGCATTCCCAAGACCCTCGTCCTCGCCTTCCTGTTCGGTGCCTCGGTTGGCGCGCTGGATTCGGCCTACCTGATGTGGAAGGAAGCCGGTGTTCGCTTGTTGAACCCTGCGCTTGAAATCCTGCAAGTGCTGCTGGCCTATGGCGGACTTGCTGCGCTCTTTGGATTGATTGGCGCCGCCGTGCTGCGCAAGTTCAAGCCCGAGACCATCGCCGCGCTCGCTGCTACCGCCATCGCTGGCATGGCTGCGGTGATTTGGGTGCACAGTCGCATCTTGCAGAACAAGCCGATGTTTGGCGCGCAGTCGATGATGGGCAACCTCAGCATCGTGATCGGTGCGGTCGTGCTGCTTGTTTTGTTCCGCATGATTGGCGGAAGCAAGCGTGCAATCCCGATCGCGCTCGCGCTCGCCCTTGTTCCGAGCGCCTACCCGTTTACCCGCTGGGTGAAGCTCGACACAGAGCCGAAGGAGCTGGTCAACGCCGAACTACCGAACATCACCTTCCTGCTTCTGGATACGCAGCGCGCCGACCGGCTGGGCTGCTACGGCTATGAACGCGAAGACGGCAAGAACGTCTCGCCGGTGATCGATGCTCTTGCTGCTAAAGGCACCCGCTTTGATTGGTGCTACTCGGCCGCACCTTGGACCCGACCATCGATCGCGTCGATGTTCACCGGCCTCTACCCAACGAGCCACGGCGCCTTTGAACCCACCCGCGCCCTTCCCGGTTGGACGGTCACGATGGCCGAGGTCATGCACGAGAAGGGCTATTTGACCGGCGGCTTCTCGGCCAACGCCAACATCTCAGCGGTTTGGGGCTTCGGCCAAGGCTTCCAAGAGTTCTGGTGCTTGGATGACAAAGAGCTCATCGACATCGTGACTTGGGGCGAAGCCGTCACCCGCTTCCGCCGCATGTTCAAGATCTTGCACACCACCGTCGACAACGCGGCGGTCGTCAACGAGCAGGTCTACCCCTTCGTCGCGCGTTCCGCCGGCCAAGGGCGCCCGGTATTCACTTATGTGCAGTACCTCGACCCGCACTTCCCGTACGACCCGGTCGAAGACCTGATCAACGACCCGGCGCCGAATCTCGATGATTTGATGCCCGATGTCGACTCGAAGGAAAGCAACTTCCTGCCTTACCCCTTTGGCGAGCGGCCGCTGCCGCCCAAGCATGTCATGGACGGCTTCGCCAAGTTGTACGACGCCGAGGTCGCCTACATGGACCGCGAGATTGGCCGTCTGCTCGACGACATGAAAGCCAAAGGCCTTTATGGCGGACCGAATGATTGGTTGATCATTACTTCCGACCACGGCGAGGAGTTCTTTGAGCACCTTCAATGGGGACACGGCCAGAACCTCTACAACGAGGTCATCCGCGTGCCACTGATCGTGCTCGGACCAAACGTGCTTGCCGGCCAGGTGATTCAGACTCCGGTTTCGCTGGTCGACATCCTGCCGACCCTGGCCGAGATCGTGGACGGCGATGAGTTGATCGCGGGCGGCATTCGCACAAAAGACGACGCAGGCACTCCGCACGGCTTGGCACATCCAGGCAAGTCTTTGATTCCCTTGTGGACCGAAGGCGACGAGGAAGGACTACGCGAGATCTACTCCGAGAAGATGCGCTTACCGGGCCACGTTTCGCTGCGCCGCGGAAACTACAAGGTCGTGCAGGTCGAGAATCGTGGCATTCAGGTTCCTGATGAAGACAACCCCGGTGAGACTCGCGATTTGGAGTTCTACACCTTCTACGACCTCGAGAAAGACCCGTTCGAGTTGCAGGGTTACCTTGACCCAGCAATGGAAGGCTATGAAGTGCATCCCAAGGTCAAGGACCGTTTTGTGCTCCTGCCCGAAGGACTCGGAGAGGAGATTTCAATTCTGATGGAGCGTCTGCCGATCCAAGAAGAGAACGCCAAGAAGGTCGGATTTGGCCATGAAGTCAAGCCCTTGAGCCGCTCCGAAATCGACCGCATGGTCGAGCTTGGCTACATCACTGCTGAGCAAGGCGCTGAAATGATTCAGAACCTCGGCAAAAAGCCGCCAGCCGAAGGCAAGTAAGCCCACGGCTCAAGCAGGAAACGCCAGGGAAGCGCTTAGGCCTTCGCTGGCGTTTTCTTTTCCGCTGCAGCAGCCTTGGCGGCTTCGGCTTCCGCGCGACGCGCACGCGCGTGGCGCGCTTTGCAGTGCATGCGCACCCAAACGCCAGCCGGGCTGCGACGCGGCAAGACGAACTGCACTTGCTGGCGCACCGGGCCGCCATACAGGCCCAAGATGTGTGTGCCTGCGGTATTGCCGCGCGAGGCATCGATGAAGCGCAGTCCAATCCCTGCCCCCAACTGCACCATGTCTTCGAGCATCACCGAGCCCAAGCCGTAGCTGCGGTACTCGTTGTCATAGGCCATGTGGAAGGACAGGAAGCGATCGCCTTCGATGTAGCCCCAGTGACTCGCAAGCGCTTTGCCATCTAGTCGCACTTCGCAACAGGCCAAGGCACCCTTCGGCACCGTGCTCGCCCAAACCTCGCGCAGCATGTCGGCGTTCTTGCCTTCTTGCAGCGAGGTGGCGTCGCCATCTTCACCCTTCCAGCTACGCGATTCGATGTCGACCGCGTTTTGCCAGGTCTGCTCGGCATCGGCTTCGGTCACGCGCCAAAACGGCACCTCGACCTCGCCCAGCTTGTCGAGCTTGCGACGGAATTTAGTGATGCGATACAGCTGCTTCTTGGTGCGCGGGTCACCGTCGGCGGCGAAGGCGGCCAGGTCGAGCGTCGGCGAGACGCCGGCCGGAAACACCTCGGGGCTGGACAGACTGCCCCGATCGCGCAGCGCGTCGATCGCAGCAACGGTTGGACCGTCGGCGGCAATCTCGCGCAGCATCCAGCAGGTCCATCCGGAAATCGACGAGCGAGCGTGATCCCAAGCCCACTTCAGCAGAGCTTCGCGCGCTGACGCGGATGTCGCGGGCACTTCGAAGTTGTCGGTCGCGGGCCAGCCCAGGACCGTCAGCGCCGGAGTGTGCAAGCGCCCAATCCGAACCTTCTGCTTGGCCATCGGCAGGGCCGCGACGACTTCACCGGCCGCATCGCGAGCCAGGAAGACGTAGATGTCCGCGCCCTCGCAGCAATGGCGCGCCCAAGGCAGCAACCATGCCGAACTGGTGTAGAACCACGGGCGCTCGGCCCGAGCAGCACCCTGAGCAGCCAGCGCATCCAATGCCGGGGCCGCGGCTTCTAAGCCGGCCAAACCAGTCAGACACTCGAAGCGAAGATCGCTCTCGTTTGCGGGAGGCGCCAAAACGTCTTTTTATCGGCAAGAACCGGGGGTGCCCCTGTCCTCAACCTTCCATTTTGACTCCATTCCCCAGAAGAACAAGGCGGGCGGGGTGCGAAGTGAACGAATTCGGATCGAGCTAGAAAGGAAACGCCACGCCGATATACCAGGTCTCGTAAAAGCTTTGGTAGCCCAACTCGAGGCCGATGTCCGGGGTGATCCGGTACTGCACGCCGCCTATCAAATTGAGACCAGAAGTCAGGTAGTGCAGATGCTCTTCCTCGCGGTAGTCATAGGCCCCGCGTCGATCGCGAGAATAGGAGTGCTCAAAGGCCATCGCCCAGCCGACGCCGCTGAAAACCAGAATGCGATCCCCTAGGTTCTTCGCGACGCCAGTGCCAAATCCGAGGCTGGCGGCGTCGCGGCTGAAGGAAAAATCGCCGACGATGGGGTCTTCTCGTTCGTCGCCGCGATGGTCTTCGTCCGGCACACCTCCATACAGCGTGTAGAGCAGTTCGACCGGATCGAGACTCAGCTGCCACCAGGTGCCAAATCCGTCGGGATCAGGCATGGAATAGGCATGCATGGTGGTCGCCCAGTCATATTGATCACGCGGCAGCACCCCGATCGAGACGGTGCCAGGCCAGGGATAAGGCTGGTCGGGAAGAGATTGGCAAGCAGAACCAGCAAGGCAAAGCACGGCAATCAGCCGATGAAACAGGGAGGCCATTCCCGAGATCCTACGCAGAACTAGGCCAGGCGCTTGCGAAGCCTTGTCGGCTTTCAGGACAATGCCCCTCCGCGCGCACGATGACACGCTTCACAATCCTGCTCGCTGCCCACAATCGACTCGCGCTCTTGCAACAGTCGATTGCGAGCGCGCTCGCCGAAATCGGCGATCAGGACGAGGTCTTGGTCATCGATGATGGTTCGGGCGAGGAAACTCGCGACTGGCTGGCGGCCGAAGCGCAGGCCCAGCCGGGGCTGCGCGTCATCCACCAAGCCAATCAGGGCGTCGCCGCCGCGCGCGCGAACGGAGTCGAAGCGGCCGAAGGCGAGTTCATCTTCATCCTCGATAGTGACGATCAAGTCGAAGCGGGTGCACTTCGCAAAGTCGCCGATGCCTTCGCGGCCGCGCCCGAGATTGACCTGCTCTACGGCAACAATCTGCATGTTTTTCCGGACGGCACCGAACACTTGCGTCGTTACCAGCAGTACCCCAACAACCAGAAGTTCTTGCGCGCGACTTTCCTTTCCCCACGCGTGCCCTTCAAGCATTCCGGCACCAGCTTTCGGCGGGCGACCGCCCTTGAGTTGGGCAACTACGACGCCAGCCTGCCGATCAAGATCGACATCGACTTCTTCCTCAAGTTCATGCACCGCGACCGAGTGCTGCGTCATCTTGATGCACCGCTGGTTCGTTTCCAGGTGCATGGCGAAATGATGAGCCGCAACCGCGCCAAAGGCATTGCCGCGTGGATGTTGCTGATCGATCGCTATGGGCCGCGTAACCGCATCGCCCGAGGCTATATGAAGCTGTGCCGGGCTGGCTCGGAACGACTGAAAGGCCTCTACGAGAAGCTCAAACGCCGTTAAACTTCTCGGTTCGTTATCGCAGCCCATGCGCGTTCTACTCTTCGCCGGACACTTCATCCAGTACAGCATCGAGCTGGCCAATGGCCTCGCCGAAGCGGGTGCAGAGGTCGGCTTAGTCTTTTACGAAGGAAGCGGAAGCGAACTCGTCGGCGAGCGTTGGCGCGAACTGCTACACGAAAAAGTCGAGTTCATCGGTAAGCCCGGAAAGCCGGTCATGAAGCCGTGGACGCGCTCGTTCATCAAAAACTTTGCGTGGGTCAAGCGCGCGGTCCGCAAGTTCCAGCCGGATGTGATTCACCTGCAAGACGGCAATGACTTCGCCACCTTGCTGATGATCTTGCGCACTCGCTTCCCGGTCGTCGTAACCTTGCACGACATTGTTGCGCACCCGGGCGACGAGAAGCACCGCTCCTGGAAGATGGAGCTTCTGATCAATCGGCTGTTGATGCCGCGCGCGCGCAAACACAACTTCCAGTTCATTGTGCACGGCGATCGACTGCGCGCTGACTTTATCGAACATTGGAATGCGCCAGAGGACGATGTCCACACCGTCCCTCACGGGATTCTGGCGAGCTTTGCGCAGCCTGGTGAAAGTCTCGAAGGCGTCGGCGTCGGCGACCCCCCAGGGCCGGCCCTGTTCTTCGGACGCATGCAGCCTTACAAAGGGCTGGAAGTTTTCGTGAAGGCACTGCCCAAAGTGCTGGCAGCCGTTCCCGATGCCAAAATCGTCATCGCCGGCCGCGGTCGATCCCTCGACGGCGTGCGCGACGAGTTGGCGAAGTATCCCCGGGTCGAACTGCGCGATCAATACATCCAATCCGAAGAAGTGGCCGAGCTCTTCCGGCAGGCCAGCGTCAACCTAGCCCCCTACATCGAAGCCAGTCAGTCTGGCGTGATTGCGGCCGGCTATGCCTTCGGCGTGCCTTCCATTGCGACCCGAGTCGGCGCCCTACCGGAAGTCGTCATCGACGGAGAAAACGGCTTGCTCGTCGAACCCGGTGACGCCGATGGCTTTGCTGACGCCCTGATTCGCTATCTCGGCGACGTCAAGTTGCGCTTGCAGCTTCAAGCAGGCGTGCGTGCCTGGGCCAACGGCCCGTTGTCGTGGGCCAACGTCGCCGAGAAGTCGCTTGAGGTCTATGCCCAAGCTTGTCGAAAGGGAGGACAGCGGTAGCTGAGCCATGGCCCCCGAACCCGCAAAAGACCCGAAGATCGACCGACCGATCCTGTGCTTTGGCACCGGACGCGGTGGCACGACCGTGTTCTTGCAGGTTCTCTCCGAGCATCCGGATCTCGCCTGGTTCTCCAACTTCACGCACCGTTTCCATCACCGGGCGTTCTACCCGCTGGCGGCGCTTTCGCGATTGCGTGATCTGCCGTGGTTGGGCGATGCCTTGCCCTACTACTGGAAGCTACGGCCAAAGCCGCGCGAGGCCAATAAGCTTTACAAAGCGATGACCGATGGCGCGTTCACGCAGCCTGCGCCGCTCGGCCGCGAAGACGCGCGCAAGCAACTCGGAGCCTGGCGCGGCGCGGTGCGTGCGCACTTAGCTTGGCACGGCAAGCCGCGTTTCGTCAATAAGCACACCGGCTTCCCCCGCTGTGAGTTCTTCCTTGAGATCTTCCCCGACGCGCGCTTCATTCATGTCATGCGCGACGGGCGCGCGGTTGCGAACTCGCTGCTGAATGTGCCCTGGTGGGATGGCACCATCGAGAACTCTTGGTGGTGGGGTGATATGGCGGAAGAAGATGAAAAGGCTTTCGTCGACAGTGGTAAGCAACCGGTCGTCCTTGCCGGGATCGTCTGGAAGACGCTGATGCGCCACAACGAACGCGAGCTGCAGCTGGTTAACTCAACGCAGCAGTTTGAAGTCAACTACACTCACTTCGTCGCCAACCCCCTTGCCATGATGGAGCGCGTGCGCGAGTATTGTGAACTACCGGAAAGCGCGAAGTTCAACGAGCGCATTGCCAAGATCAAGATTCATAACGCCGACGACAAGTGGCAGCGCGACCTTGATGAGGAACAAAAGCGTTTGCTTCTTCAAGTGATCGGCGACGACCTCACCCATTTCGGTTTCGAGCTCTGATCCACCAATGAGCCAGCCACGCAAGGTTCGCGTTGCGATGCTCGGCTTGGGGCTGGGCACGACCACTGGCATCGCTACGGTCGTGAAGAATTGGATATCGGCAGGCTACGACGAGCGCGTGGTTTTGCATTATGTCTCGACCAATGACAGCCAGGTGCCCGGGCAGAAGTTGCGCAAGGCATGGGAGTGTTTGCGCGCCTATCTGCGCCTGTTGTTCCTGTTACCGCGCGTCGATGTCGTGCACATCCATATGGCGATGGACGGAAGTTTTTGGCGCAAGCAGATTCCGTTTCACCTTGCGCGCCTGTTTCGACGCAAGACGATCGTTCACTTGCACGGCAGTGAGTTCAAGCAGTTCTACGCCGACGGCGGCTGGTTGCGCCAGGCGTTGATCCGCACAATGTTTGGTCGGGCCAGCGCTGCGATGATGCTTTCTAAGCAATGGCGCGATTGGCTGAACTCGATCTGCAAGCGCACGCCGAACATCGAGATCGTCTACAACACCGCCAAGCGCCGCGAAAACCCAGATCGTGCGGGCCGCGAGCTCGTCACGATCACCTTGATGGGTCGCTTGGGCAAGCGCAAAGGCACCTACGATCTGATCGATGCCTTCGAACAGATTGCTCCGCGTCACCCGAACGCGCGCTTGGTTCTGCCCGGCGATGGCGAGATCGACGAAGTGAAGGCCGTGATCGCCGAGCGCGGTTTGCAGGATGTCATTGAAGTGCCAGGCTGGGTTTCGGGCGCTGCGCAAGACGAGCTGTGGAATCGCACCGACGTCTACACCCTGCCCTCCTACAACGAAGGCTTGCCGGGCAGCGTGCTCGAGGCCATGAGTGCTGGGCTGCCCTGCGTTTCGACGCCCGTTGGCGGCATCCCCGAAGCTGTGATCGACGGCGAAACCGGGTATTTGGTCGAAGCGGGCGATGTGCCGGCGCTTGCTGGCGCACTTGAAAAGCTGGTCGCCGACGAGGAGCTGCGCCTCAGCATGGGCGCCGCCGGCCACGCATTGCTGGCCAGCAAGTTCGACATCGACAGCATCGTCGATCAAGTCGTTGCGCTGCAAGAGCGGCTCGCATTCGGCTCGCGCGCTTAGAATCCCTGCCATGCGCGCGCCCACCGGCCTGATCGGGGTGGTTCATCTTCCTCCGCTGCCGGGCGACCCCGGCCACCCGGCTGCTGCCGTGGGCAATACCGGCGTTGCCGCAGCCCTCGATTTCGCATGGGCAGATGCTCAAGCGCTCATCGCCGGCGGCATCGACGCGATCATCGTCGAGAACTTCGGCTCTGCGCCCTTTGCCAAAGGCTCGCGCAACGATCCGACCCCAAGCTACCAAGTTGCCGCGCTAGCGCGTTTGTGCGCCAAGATTCGCGAGGCTTGGTCTGGTTCCCTAGGCGTCAACTGCTTGCGCAATGATGCACGCGCCGCGCTCGGCATCGCAGCCGCCTGCGAACTCGACTTCATTCGCGTCAATGTGCACACCGGTGCTTTCGTGACTGATCAAGGTCTGATCGAAGGCGAAGCTGCAGAGACTCTGCGCTTGCGCGATGCACTAGGCTTGTCGCAATCGACCGCGATTCTTGCGGATGTCTTGGTCAAGCACGCTGCACCGCTCGCCCCCATCGACGCGCGCACTGCAACCGCCGACTTGGTCAAACGCGGCCGCGCCGACGCAGTGATTGTCAGCGGTGAAGCAACCGGCGCTCCAGTTTCCGCGGCATTGCTCGACGAAGTTCGAGCCGCTTGCGACGAACTCGCACCCGTCTTGATCGGATCCGGCTTGCAACTCGCGAATGCTGACGCACTCAGCCCGCGCGCTCATGGCGCGATTGTCGGCACCTCCTTGAAGATCAATGGCTGCGTCGATCAACCGGTCGACCCTGATCGTGTACGCGCACTCGGAGCGGCAGCACGCTTCTTGCCTGTACCTCGCCCCAAGCAGAACTGATGGCTCACGCGACTCACGACCCGCAAGCAGGCGGCCGCATTCGCGGCGTGCTCATGTTTCTGCCCGTTCTGATCTGGGCATTCGCCTACATGTTCTACTTGCTGCTGATGGCGATCTTTGCACCTGGAGTGCTGCGCCGTGATCCAGCCAAAGCGATTCGGCCCTGGGGCGCCGGGCAACTCAAGCTGCTGGGCATTCGGCTCGAGGTACACGGCCGTGAACACCTCGATTCAAGCGGCCCGCAGATCATCTTGTTCAACCACGTGAACATCTTTGACCTGGCCGTGCTGTCTGCAGTTTGGGGCGACAACTTCTCCGTGATCTATAAAAAAGAGTTTCACAAGATCCCATTGATGGGACGCTTGATGCGCTTCTTTGGCATGATCCCGATCGACCGCAGCAACCGCGAGCGCGCGATGAAGTCGATGGCCGAAGCTTCCAAGCATGTGCGCGAGCAGAACAAGAAGGTCTTGGTTGCTCCCGAAGGCACACGCAGTCACGACGGACGCTTACGCGATTTCAAGCGTGGGCCTTTTCACTTGGCACTCGAAACCAAAGCGCCCGTCGTACCGATGATCATGCGTGGGTTAGAGGTTCTCGTGCCCGGCATGACGAAGCCCGCACGCACCGGCGTTCTACGGGTCGACTTTCTGCCCGCGATCGACACCAGCGAATGGACGCGCCGCACGCTCGACGTGCACGTCGAGGAAGCGCGCCAAGCATTCTTGCAGTACTTACCAGAAGGCTGCGAAGCGCCGAGTGATTCCGAGAAATAGCCCGGCCAAGGTCTAGCGCAACTCCCAAGCCGCAACCGGCAGGAAGGCGCGATCGAAGTGCTCGACAAAGTGCTCGAGCAAGACCTGCGCGTTTGGCTTTAGCTTCTTCTTGCGATCCTTGCCTTTCCAGGCTGCCGACACCGCGCCACGTTCACCGAGCATCGCTTCGGGAAGTAAAAGGCGCAGCCGCGTGACCCCTTGGGTCGTGAGTTTGAACTTGCCGTCGCCAAGAAATTCCGCATCGATCCGCGCGGTTCGTTCGTCGGCTTCATTCTGAATAAACCGTGCCTTCTCAGCGTGCGACCAAGCGTTCCACTTGCCCGGGTCGACGCGTGGTTGGAAGTCTTCGTCGACCGACTTGCTGAAGCGATCGATCTGCAGCCAAAGCAGTTCGCCTTCATCTTTACGCGCACTGGCTAAGCTGAGCTTGGTGGCGAGAGGATTTCGTTCAGCAGCATCGAACCAAGCTGCCCAACCGAAACTTGCGTGGTTATAAGAATGGCCATGCTCGGGATACTCGATGCGCCGCGCAATTGAACCGGCCCGTTTCAATCGTTCCAGGGCCAGCTCTTGATTGAGCAGCAACTTGTCTTGGTCGCCCATGCCTTGCAAGATGACCATCGGCAAGTGCGCAAAGTTGACCGCAATACGAATGTTGTTGCGCCCTTCAGGAATCGCCAATGCCGGCCCGCCAATCCTTGGTGTGACGCTTGCCCATGCAGTAGAGAACCGCGCAAGGTCAAAGCAGTAGTGACCACCGCGGCTCACACCGGTGAGATGAATTCGATTCTCGTCGACGTTCGCGCGGCGCCGTAGCCAACGCAAAGCAGCCATTGCTGATTGCCGCTCGCGCTCACTGAAGCCATAGCCGAGGTTCGCGCCCGCCTCGGTCGGCGCAAGCACCAAGTAACCGAGCTCTTCGGCGACTGATTGAAAACTCAGCATCTCGTTCCGCCCGGAACCCCCGGCCCCATGCAAGCCAAAGATCACCGGTGTGGCTTGCGCTGGGCCGTAACTCGAAGGCACGAACCAATGCAGTTCTGTTTCTTCCAGCTTGCCCTCGACCCAAAGTGCAACACGATCGTGATGTTCGCCAGGGGCAAGCGCTTCGAATGCACCAAGACTCTGCGCTGCGGCGAGCCAGTGCTGAATATCGAAGCCATCCAGCTTGGCTAACTCGCGCGCGCGTTTGCGGCGCTCAACTGGGCTGGGCAAATCGACGGCATCAACCAACAGCGCGCGCGCAGCCTCGATCGGATCGAGCAACTCGGCCGCGGCCGGATCGGGCCGTTCGGGTACCGGCTCGGCTTGCGCCAGCAGCGCACAAAAGGCTAGAGCGATCGACAGCGACATCGCCTCCAGCATGGCACGCCGCGTAGGATCAGTGGATGGCTTTCCGCGCTTGGCTCTCCGTCCTCGTTCTCGCCGTCGGCTGCATGGCTTGCAGCAGTGCGCCACAGATCGTCATCTGCGAGCAGGCCCAAGCGCGCGTTGTGATTCTCGACGCCGAAGCGGATTGGAATGATCCCGAAGCGCTGGCTTGGGAGTGGCGAGCACGTGAAACCACCACGCTTGCCGAAGCTGAACGGGCTTGGTTCGAGCACCCAACGGATGCCAAGCCTGTGCTCGGAGGCGATTACCTGCTGATTACCGCAAGCGGCGGCGGGGTGGCGCTGCTGCGCATCCGCGACCAAGCGCTGCTCTTTCGCGCTTACGCTGGTGGCAACCCTCACTCCGCCGAGTTGATGCCCGACGGCGCGATCGTGACGGCCTCAAGCACCGGCAGTCAGCTGCAAGTGTGGAAGATGGAGCAGCCCGAGCAAGCCGTGCAGAGCATCGATCTATCCGATGCCCACGGCGTCGCCTGGGATCCGCAAACAGCCCGACTCTGGGCGCTTGGCGACCTTGAGCTGGTTGCACTGAGCTACCTCGGCAAGGATGCGGCCGAACCGCTGAAGATCGTCGAACGCTTCCAGCTGCCGACCCCCGGCGGCCATGACCTGAGCCGAGATCGCTCCGGCGCGCTCTTATTGAGCACCCACACCAGCTGTTTCCGGTTCGATCCGGTCGGGGCCGAATTCCGAGAGATCCCCGAGCTCGCCGGAATTGCCGACATCAAGTCGATCAGCCAGCCGCAGCACCTCCCGGAAGGCCTGCCCACTCTCTATGTGCGCGCAGAAACCAGCTGGTGGAGCGACCGAGTGGCCTCTTCCCAAGCCGATTGGCAGCGACGCCTGGAGGGAAGCCATATATACAAGGCCAGGTGGATGTATGAAGCTCCATCTCCGCGCCGCGAGCCCCGCCTGCAGATCGGGATCGGCTTCGGATTCTTCCTCGGGGTCGATCCGGACTAGTTCCGGAAAAGCGGAATCCTCCGAAACCCCTTCAAGATAAGCGGGTCGGAGCATGAAAGCCCCCAACGCTCCGGAAATCTGCCGGTAGCATGGCCATAGCTTCCTTTCCTTGTCGAAAGGAAGACGGTCCCCTTTCCCCCATTCAGCGCATGTTGACCGCTCCCTCGCTCGCGGGCGTGCTTTGCACGTCCTCGCTCTTCCTTCTCACAGCAGCCGCCAGTGCGGCTCCTGTCCCCGCCCAACAGGGCGCCACCCTGCCCGAATCGTGGGTCGAACACCTCGACTGGCGCAACATCGGGCCCGCCAATATGGGCGGTCGGATCACCTCGGTGGCCGTGCACCCGACCGACCCAGCCACGTACTGGATCGGATCTGCGGGCGGTGGAATCCTGCATACGACCAACCGTGGGGTCACCTACGAGCACCAGTTCACCTCGGAGTCGACCTCGAGCATCGGCGCGCTTTGCGTTTCGCCCTCGAACCCGGAAGTGATCTGGGCAGGCACCGGCGAGTCCAACCCGCGCAACAGCGTGAGTTGGGGCCACGGTGTCTTCAAGTCGACTGACTCGGGCAAGACCTGGAAGAACATGGGCTTGGAAAAGTCCTTCCAGATTGGCGCCGTACGCGTGCACCCGACCGACGAGAACGTCGTGTATGTCGGAACGCTCGGCCGCCTTTGGGGCGAGAACGAGGAACGTGGGCTTTACAAAACCACCGATGGCGGTGAGAACTGGGAGCGCGTTCTATTCATCGACGACAAGACGGGTGTGATTGACATGCGGCTGGATCCGCGTGACCCCGAAACGCTGATCGTTGCGACTTACGAGCGCAAGCGTGACGGCTTCGATACCAACGACCCCGCCAAGAAGTGGGGCGAAGGCAGTGGCCTTTGGAAGTCCACCGATGGTGGCAAGTCTTGGAAAGAACTGCGTGACGGTTTGCCTTCGGGCAAGCTTGGCCGCATCGGCTTGGACTATTCGCTTTCCGAGCCCGGCGTTGTCTACGCCGTGGTCGAAGCGGAGCGTATTACCCAAGAGCCAGAGAACGCTGCTTGGATGGGCTTGAGCGGCGAGAACGCCGAAGTCGGCGCACGCATCACGCGCCTGGAAGACGAAAGCCCGGCGACCGAGGCCGGACTGCAAGTTGGCGACATCGTGCTGCAAATGGGTGGCAAGACGGTTCACTCATGGGGTGATATGCAAGCCGCGATTCGCCGCCACGTTGCGGGCGAAACGGTTGGCGTGGTCGCTTCGCGCGATCGCAAGACGGTCGAAGTCGACGTGACTTTCCGCACCAAGCCAAGCGAGGAAGAAGACGGCGGGAATCAAGACAACGCTGGTGGCGAAGCCGCTGAAAGTGAAGAAGAGGCCGAAGACGATACTCCGCCTCCTCCTGGTCCCTTCCACCTCGGCCTAGGCGGCCAAGTCGCCAACGTGCAAGATCAGCAAGGCCCGGATGGCCACGAGTACGGCGGCATCTACCGCTCGGACAACGGTGGTGATTCGTGGACGCGCGTCAACTCGTTGAACCCGCGCCCGATGTACTACAGCCGGGTTTACGTCGACCCAAGCGATGGCAACTACATCTATGTGCTGGGTACGCAGTTGCATAAGTCGAGTGACCGCGGCAAGACTTTCACGCCGGATGGGCACGATCGTGAAGTGCACGTCGACCACCACAACATGTGGATCAACCCTGCCGATGGCCGGAACATGGTTCTTGGCAACGACGGTGGCATCTACGTGACCTACGACCGCATGGACAACTGGGATCACCACAACCACGTGGCGATGGGCCAGTTCTACCAAATCGAAGCCGATGCAACCCGTAACTACAAGGTCTACGGCGGCTTGCAAGACAACGGTTCTTGGGGCGGTCCGAACAAGGTCAACAACAACCGTGGCCCGGTCAATAGCGACTGGTTCAACATCGGTGGCGGCGACGGCTTTGTCGTGCGCGTCGACAAGGACAATCCGAACCAGCTCTACGGTGAATCGCAGAATGGTTACACCTACCGCTTGAACCTGGAAACCGGTGCACAAGGTTCGATTCGTGCGCGTGCACCACGCGGCGAGCGCTATCGATTCAACTGGAACACGCCGTTCATCCTTTCGGAGCACAACAGCGAGATCTACTACAGCGCTGGCAACCACGTGTTCCGTTCGCCGAACCAAGGCATCGGGATTCAAGCGATCTCGCCTGAGATCGTGCGCACCGAGCGCGGCGCGGCAACTGCGTTGCATGAGTCACCGGTACGCGAAGGCGTGATCTACGTCGGCTCCGATGACGGTGCGATGTGGATGACTCCGGATGGTGGCAAGGAATGGATCGATCTGTTCAACCCTCCTGCGAAGGAAGAAGAAGCAACCGAAGGCGAAGCAGACGAACGTCCTGCCGGCCGCCGTGGACAAGGTCGAGGTCAGGGTCGTGGGCAACAGGCTCCCGCATCCGACGAGACTTCTGCCGGCGAGATTGAAGCCGCACAGGAGCCTGCTGCATCGCCATTGAATGGCGCATGGAGCGGCGAGATTGAGGCCGAAGAGATTCCTGAAGGCGAAGGACAGTTCACCATGCAACTGACCTTCAGCGAAGACGGCAAGGTCAGCGGCACGATGGTCACCGACATGGGCGACTCCACCCTTTCGAAGGGAACGTACAACGCCGAGAAGAAGTCGCTGCGCGTCGAGTTCAATAGTGACCAAATCTCCGGCATCATCACCGGCACGATTGAAGGCAAGGTCCTGACTGGCGAAATCGATGCCGGCCCAGGAATGATCACTTTCGATTACACCGCGACCCATGAGGCCCCCGCTGCCCCGGCAACGCGTGGTCCGCAAGGTCGACGTGGTGCAGGTGACGCTGCTGCAGGTCGCGGCCAAGGCGGCGGTCAAGCTGGAGGCGGACGCGGCCAAGGCGGACTCCAGGGTCGTGACATCAGCGACTTGCCGCCGGAAGTGCAAGAGCGCATTCGTCAACGCCAAGCTGAGTTTGGCGGACAAGGCGCTGGCGCTGGACAAGGTGCTGGCCGTGGTGGCAACAACGCCGCCGCTGGCGAAGACGATGGAACGCAACCGCTCATCGATTTGATGCCGGGACGCTTCCACGTTAGCTCGATCCAAGCATCGCAACACCGTGCCGAGCGCGTCTATGCAACCTTTGACGGTCACCGCAGCAACGATGGTTTGCCGCACGTGATGGTCTCGGAAAACATGGGCTTGACTTGGAAGTCACTGCGCAACAACTTGCCTGATTCGGCCGGCTCGGCTCGCGTGCTCGTCGAAGACTACGCCAACCAAAACGTGCTGTTCCTTGGCACTGAGTTTGGTGCCTGGGCTTCGATCGACCGCGGCGCAAGCTGGACTCGCATCAACAACGACGACCTTCCGACCGTACCTGTGCATGACTTCAAGCTGCATCGCCTGACCGGCGAGCTGATTGCAGGAACGCACGGCCGTTCGATCTGGATCGTCGATGTTTCCACGCTGCGTCAACTCAGCGTCGATGCGATGGCGGAACGCGCCAAGCTGTACACCCCAGAGGAAGCTGTGCTTCCAACTCGTGGCCGCCAGGCTGGAAGCAGTGGAACGCGTCGATTCGTCGGCGAGAACCCTGCCTTTGGTTTGCCGATTCGTTACTCGCTCGGTTCGCGTGCGCGTGCTGTCGAATTGACGATTAGCGATATTCGCGGTGACGTGATCTGGGAAGCCGAAACGGAAACCGGCCAGGGCTTGCATGAAGCTCGTTGGGATCTGCGTGCAGCTTCGCAAGGTGGCGGCGGACGTCGCTTCGGACGTTCGGTTCCGGCTGGCCAATACTTGGTCACCCTCAAAGTCGATGGCGCTTCGCAAACGCAACTCGTGCAGGTGCTCGCCGCCGAGTAGATTCGCTTCACTGCCTTCGGGCAGAAACGAACAGAGGCCGCCTTCTTCGGAAGGCGGCCTCTCTCGTTTTTGAGGCTGCAAGCGAGCCTTCGCTGCCCGATCTAACTCGCAGGCTGTTGCCACTTCACGACGTAGACCGGCGGCAGGCGCACCGCTTGAATCTGCCAAGCTTGCCCACCATCCTCGGTCACCCAAAGGCCTCCGCAGGTCGAGCCGAAAGCCAGTCGCTCTCCGCCGCCATCGATCGCGAGCGCGTGGCGCAGCACAATGTCGTGCGCATGCGACTGCGGCAGCCCTTCACGCTGCACCTCAAAGCTCGCCCCACCGTCCCGGGTGTGCTGCACGACTACCGCGGCATCAACCGGCAGACGACATTGATCGCTCGTGCCCGGCACAAACCACGCGCGTTGCGGATCAGTCGGATGCACCACACACGCGAAGCCAAAGGCGGATACCGGAGCGGTTGTGACCTCGGTCCAATCCGCATCGCCGCTGCGCTTAAAGATGCCGTTGTGGTGTTGGCACCACAACTCGCTGGGCTGGGCGGGACAACGCACAATCATGTGCGGGTCTTGACTATCCGGTTCAAGGCTTTGCTCTTCCGGAAGGTAGGCCGCACGCATGCCCTGTGCAACTTGCTGCCAAGTCGCGCCGTCATCTCGGCTTTGCCAAGCGCCGCCGCAAGACACCCCGACGAGCAACTCGCGAGAGTCTTCTGGGTGTACGCAGATTGAGTGGATGGCCGGTTCGTCTGCCCCACCACCGAACCACTTGGCGCGCCCCGGGTCCTCCCACAAACTACGCACCAACTGCCAACTCGCCCCCGCGTCATCGCTGCGAAACAGTCCGCCCGGAATGGTGCCGGCCCAAAGCCGACCGGGCTGATCTGCGCCGCCAGCCTCAAGCGCCCAGATCTCTTTCACGCTCGCACCATCCGTCTCTTGGAAAGCTGGGCAAGCGATCTCTTCCCAATCAGCCGCACCGGGCGCCAGCCGATGCAGCTTCGGGCCGAAATGGCCGAGGTTCAGTGCTGCGTAGAGGCTGCCATCGCGAGCGTCATGCAGCAGCTGAGTCACCGGGTCGCCGACGAAGTCGTGGCCGATCGGCAGCCACTCGCCCGCAGCTTGGCGAGCCAGCTGGAATAGGCCCTTGCGGGTGCCAACGAAGAAAGCGGGAGGGTCAGGATTCGCCATAGTTCGAAGCGGCCTAACCGCCGGAAAGTGCCTGCATGAGGTCCAGGTGTTGGCCCGTCGCCAGCGGCCGGTCGAGCGCATCCGCATCGCGGGCCAGCTCGCCGCCAATGAACAAGGCAAAGTGCTTGTTCAAAGCCCCCTGCTCGTCGAGCAGATATGCGCGTAGCCGCGGGTGATCGGCAAATACTGCCTCGAGCGCCTCGCGCGCGCTACTCGCTTCGACCTCGGCCGGCGGCGCTTCCAAGAAACGGCGCAGCTGCGGGGTGAATCGAACACGAACCAGCATCTACTGAGAATAGCGCCTCAGTGATGCTCAGGATCTTCACAATTCCCTCGTGCCAAAACCTTCGGATTCAGCGACAATAGGCCCCGTTTGACCGGCGTAGCCAAGCTTATGTTTGAGTTTGCATTCGCCCCAGAACCACATTCCCCAATGCAAAAACTCCCGCTTCTCGTAGCCGTCGCAGCCACCGCTGGTGTCGCGCTTGCTCAGAACCCACGCCCGGTTGTCCAAGTCGACACCGCGGCAACCATCGCCGAGTTCCCAGCTGTCGCCTCGAACGGCGACCTCTCGGCCATCCTCTACCAAGAAGATTCCGATAACAGCCTATGGGTTGCGACTTCGGATGCTCGTGGCATCGACTGGAACGCTCCGGTCCGCATCGACAACAAGCCAGGCACCTCGAGCAACTTCCTTCTGACTCGTAAGTCGCTGCGCATCGGCGACGGCAACATCTACGCCGTCTGGCGTGATGACCGCAACTCGTCTGTCGACGATATGTACATGACCTACTCGATCGATGGTGGCGCCACTTGGGCGACCGACATCTGGCTCGACAAGGGCTATGCAATCGGAACCAACCCGGTTCGCGACTTCGCTTTCGACGTTGATGGCGACAGCCTGGCCGTCTTGATCGCCACCGACAACGGTGACGAAGAGCTCTACCTGGTTGTCTCGACCTCCGCTTCGACCGGTACCGTTTCCGCTGCCATCCCCGCCAGCACTTTGAACGGCCTCGGCGATGCCGACGCGATCGACCTCGAGATCGATGGCGACATCGTTCACTTCGCGCACAACCACGACGTCAGTGGCGTGAACCAGACTTACTACTCAGCCTACGACCTGGCAAGCAGCAGCTTCCTCTCGCAGGACGTGTTGGTTTCCGGCAACGTGCAGTTGGCTGGTGGCGATTCGGCTGGCGCAATGGACCTGTCCGTTTCGGGCAACAACGTTGCAATCGCTTGGGACGTCGATGACATCAACGGCACCGTCGAGGAGCTGTGGGTCAACGTCGTGCAAGCTGGCGTCGCCATGGGCGAAGTGCAAGTCGGTAGCTACACCTTGGGTCTTGACGATGTCGACCAAACCACTGTCCTGATGAACGGCAACACTGTCGTTGTCGCTTGGGAAGACAACCGCACCGGTGGTGACGAGTCCTACCTCGCTTCGGCGGACATCTCCGGCGGCTCGATGGTCTTCGGCGCTGACGTTGCAGTCACCACCGGCGGCGGTGGCTACCCAGCCCTGGCTGGTGGCGGCGACTACGTTGCTTGTGTTAGCGCTGGCGGCGGCTTCCCTGAGGTCGATTTCGCAATCGCTTCGAACGATGGCGGCATGAGCTTCGGTTCGCAGTTCGTCGTATCGGATAACTCCGGCTTCGACGTCGACTTCGCCGAAATCGCCTACAACTCGCTCTACGGCAACTTTGTCTGCAGCTACTTGTCGGACGATTCTGGTGCAAACGACGCCTACGCTGGCGGTTTCCGCGTGCAGTCGGTCTCGGCCGTCGGCACCTTCAGCGCTGGTTCGCCGATCAACTTCGCAGTCGAAGGCTTCGGCATGTCGGAAGACGGCAACTTCTTCGGTGTGCTCGCTTCGGGCTCGCTGGGTTCGCAAGTCGGTCCTGACGGACGCAACCTTGGCCTGACCAAGGACCTGTTCTTCAACCGCACCCGTGCAGGCATCCCGGGCAGCTTCTCTGGCAGCTTGGCTGCTGGCGCTGGCGCAACCCCAACCCTGAACCTGCCTTCGCTGGCTCCGGGCACCACGATCTACTTCGCTGCTGTGGGCTTCACCACCGCAACGAACATCTTCAGCATCACCGACGTGCAGTCGGTCGTGACTCTGTAGATCAGATCGTTCCGCGCGTCCTCGACGCGTATTGCGGCGGCTCCTTATCGGGAGCCGCCGCTTCTTTTTTAACGCCAGGAGAATCCGACTGGCTTGCCTCGTGCAAAGAGAAAGCGGCCGCCGATCCCCCCCAGGATCGACGGCCGCAGTCCCTCACGATAGTGCTTAGAACTGAGTGCAGTTCTCAAGCACGATCTCTTGCGGAACATAGGCAGCGCTTTCGGCGCCCTGCTCCACAGTTTCCAGCTCGTACTTCGCACGGTCTTCGTAGCTCATCTGGTTCGATGCGCTCGACAGAACTTGCAGCTCCGCTTCTTGACGGTTGCGGATACCAGAGAGACGCGACTGGATGTGATCCAGGCTGCCCGCTTCGTAGCGGCTCATGTCTTCGATGGTCTTGTTGCGCTTCTCCATCAGGCTGATCAAGCGCTCGTTGCGAGCCACGGCGTCGACTTGACGCTCGAGTTGAATCAGCTGAGCTTGGAACTGAGCGCGCTCACTTTCGAGTTGCGCACGCACTTCTTCCATGCGCTCGGCTTGCTGGTACAGGTAGCCAAGATCACGGTCGGCGTCTTGCACGCGGCCAGCGTAAGTCGCAGCGACTTGGTTGGCTTGTGCGGCACGGGCCTTGGCTCGTGAGACGGCAGCGCTTGCTGCGTAACGGTTCGAGGCGCTGGTGTACGAAACCGGCTCGGGGTTCGAAGCGATTTCCGAATCGAAGGATTCGGCATCACGGCGAGCGAGCAGGACGACGCGCTGGGCGACACTCTTCTCACGCTCGAGGTCGCGGATTTGCATTTGCAGCTCGTTCAGGTCGCCTTGGACCTGGGCGATTCGCTTCGGGTACTCTTTCTCGAGTTGGCGAAGCTGCGAACGCAAGGCAACGGGGTCGTCGACATTGCTATCG
>JBDQJC010000050.1:0-24481 GCA_040264055.1 Planctomycetota bacterium | reverse complement strand
GTGTTTCGGCGTGGTCGGAGGGCTATTTCACGATTGACGCGTCCGGTCGGGTTGCCGTGCGCCGCAACGCAGAAGGTCAGCAAGCCGTGCCCTTGGATGAGATTCGGGAAGGCTTGGCTTTGCGAGGCTTTGCCACTCCGTTGGTCTTGCGTTTCGATGACATCCTGCGCGACCGCCTGGAGCAGATGGCCGATGTCTTTGCTCGCGCGATTGAAGAGAACCAATACCAAGGCGAGTATCGCTTGGTATTCCCGATCAAGGTCAATCAACAACGTCACGTTGTCGAAGAGATCTATCGGCATGGCAAGCGTCACGGATTCGGCATTGAAGTCGGCTCGAAACCCGAGCTGCTTGCTGCGTTGCCGCTGACCGCGGGAAGCGGCGATCGCCCGATCGTCTGCAATGGATTCAAGGACGATCGCTATATCGAAGCGGTGATTCTTGCGAGCAAGCTCGGACGCAACATCATTCCGGTTGTCGAAGACTACGCGGAACTCGAGCGCATCGTGCGCTTGGCGAAGAAGCACAAGGTGCGGCCACACATCGGCGCACGAGTCAAGTTGGCGACGCGCGGCGTCGGTCGCTGGGAGTCGTCTTCCGGCCACCACGCCAAGTTCGGTTTGTTCGTGAGTGAGCTCCTCGCGATGCTGCAGCTGCTGCGCGAGCACGAGATGGCGGACTGCTTCGAGTTGCTGCACTGCCACGTCGGGAGCCAGATCCATGACATTCGGGTCGTGAAGAATGTCATCAATGAACTCGGGCAGGTGTACGTCGAGCTGCATCGTATGGGTGCAGGGCTTCGCTATCTCGACCTAGGTGGCGGGCTCGGCGTCGATTACGACGGAAGCCAGCGTTCGACTGACTCCTCGATGAACTACACCCTGCAGGAGTACGCCAATGATTTGGTGGCCCGGGTGGCCAATGTTTGCAATCAAGCCGAGATTCCGCACCCGACGCTGCTGACCGAAAGCGGTCGCGCGATGACCGCACATCACAGTGTCTTGATTGTGGATGTGCTGGGTTCGAGCGGAGTCGACCGCATCTGCAAGATGTCAATTGGCCTGGAGGATTGGCCGGAAGGCGAAGAGATTCCGCAGCCGGTCCAGGATTTGCGTGATGCTTGGGTAGGCTTGAACGCCGAGAACTTCTGGGAAAACTTGCATGACGCGCAGCAAGCGCGGGAAGAGGCCATCAATCTGTTCGCACTGGGCTATTTAGGGCTGCCAGCTCGAGCCCTGGTCGAACGGATGTTCTGGTCAACCTGCGTCAAGGTGCGTGATCTCTCACGAGTGCACGATGATGAGCATGAAGACCTCGAGTCGTTGGAAGACCTCTTGCGCTCGACCTACTTCACGAACTTCTCCCTGTTTCAGTCGATCCCCGATTCATGGGCGATTGGGCAGTTGTTCCCGGTCGTGCCCCTCACGCGCTTGGACGAGCGCCCGGATCAACGCGCAGTCTTGGCGGACATTACCTGTGATTCGGATGGCAAGGTCGAGCGTTTCATCGGCGAGCCCGATCCGCGCGAGACTTTGGATCTGCATGCCCTGCGCCCCGGCGAGGGCTACTGGCTGGGTTTCTTCCTGGTCGGTGCCTACCAAGAGACGCTCGGAGATTTGCACAACCTGTTTGGTGATACTCATGTCGCTCACATCAAGTTGGAGGATGATGGCGGATGGTCGGTCGAAGAAACGGTCGAGGGCGACACGGTGCGCGAAGTGCTGTCGTATGTGCAATACGACGTTGACAAGTTAGTCCGTGATTTGCGCCGCGATTGTGAACGAGCGGTGCGGGAAGGCCGGCTGCAGCTCAAGGAGGCGCGTGGATTGTTGCGCTTCTACGAAGCGGGCTTGGCTGGCTACACCTATCTCGAAGCCGAAGAGGCGGAATGATCAGGATGAACCGTGGCGAATTCCTGGACCTTCCGGCCGAGTTATCCGACCCAGCGCGGGCACGCTTTGCGGTGATTCCGGTGCCTTATGACGGGACTTCGACTTGGCGCAAAGGGGCCGATCGAGGCCCGGCGGCCTTACTGGAAGCTTCCGGTGCGGTGGAGTGGTACGACATCGAAACTGGCGTGGAAGCCTGCCGCGTCGGCATCTTGACCGAAGCGGCGCTCGAGGTCGAAGGCCTGAGCCCCGAGGCCATGAGCGATCTGGTGCATGCGCGCACCAAGGCGCAACTCGAAGCGGGGCGCATTCCGGTCATCCTTGGCGGCGAGCATTCGGTTTCGATTGGCTCGATTCGTGCCGCTGCCGCCTCGTGCGCCGGGCGCATGGGGGTGCTGCAGTTCGACGCGCATGCGGACACTCGCGAGGAATACCACGGTTCCTCCTGCAACCACGCCTGCATCATGGCGCGGGCGCGCGAGGTCGCCGATGTCGTGCAAGTCGGAATCCGCGCGATCGATCAGGAAGAACTTGCAGGCCTCGATCTTGAACGCGTCTTCTTCGCCCACCAAGTCATGCAGGCCCCCGATCGTCTTTGGATGGATCGTGCCGTGGCCTTGCTGCCACACGAGGTCTACATCACGGTCGACCTGGATGGCTTTGATCCTTCGCTGGTTCCGGCGACCGGCACGCCCGAACCCGGCGGGCTAGATTGGTATACGGTCAACGAGCTCATCCGCCGGGTGCTCGCGAGCGGGCGCAAGCTGGTCGGCTTTGATGTCACGGAGCTGCTGCCTCAAGAGGGTCAACATGCCAGTAACTTCTTGGCCGCCAAGCTCGCTTACCGCATCATGTCGATGCAGGTCGCCAGCACTTCGGGCGAGAGATCTGCTGCCTCGTAAAGCGCGCGGAAACGAGCGACCTGGGGCGTGTCATAGAGGAACATCTCGGCCGCCCAGCGCGCGCTCAGCGTTTGGTAAAGCAGCTTGACCTCGACGCGTAATTCCTTCCCTGCAAGGCTAGGATCGAGCGGAAGGTCCACGAGAACGCGATCGCTTCCAGCTCGGAAGTTCGCGTCGTGGGTCGTGCCGATGGCTCGGGTACGTTTTGCTTCGTGGTGATCGGCGGACCATCCTTTCGGCAGAAGGCGCGTGTCCTTCAGCCAGCTTGCGCCGTGCAACAGAACATGCGTTGGCGCGCCATCCGCGTCGGCCATGATCGCCTGATAAACCACCGGTGCGTCGCTGCGCGTGATTTGATCGCGGTGGGCCTCGATGGGGCCGCCGGCGAGTTCGGAGGCAATGGGTTTGCCGTCGCGACCAAGGATCTGGCCCTTTGCATCGGGCTTGCCGTTCTCGAAGACGATACGCCCTTGCTCGTCGCTGATCTTGATGTGCAACCAGGCCCGCCGAGTCGGGTGAGCGGTCGGCAGTTTGTGTCCAGTCAGATTTTCGACCTGTACGGTGAAGCGCATACGCTCCGCCTCGCGTTCTGCATCCAGAATGGCGAGCCGCGCGCTGCGTTCGCGGAGCTGTTTGCGTGTTTCGTCGATGACTTGCTCGAAAGCCTCGCGCGGGGCTGTGGCGCCTAGGGCTTCGCCGTGGTCGCGGAACATGCCGAGAACCAGCGTGTTGCCGCCGACGATGTGATGCTTGCCAAAGGGCTGGCGCGGTCGGGTGGGCGGAAAGTCATTGCCAGCGGGGTTGCGGGCGATGCGCGTCACGATCGGGCTACCGTCGGCATTGCTGCGCGGCATATGGCAATCTTGGCAGCTTGCTGCAGCGGGGCCGACCTGCTCGGATTCATTCTGAAAATCGGAGTTGCGCCACTCGAGATAGGGCGCCTGTTCGAGGAACTCGACGCCCACCTCGCTTCCGTCGGGCCGAAACGCCGGGGTGAACAAGGTGTGGCAACTTCCGCACAAAGCCGATTCGCGTACATGCGAGGAATAAGTGGGGGTGAAGCCGGCACGCGCTCGCATTGGTGGCGTCAGCGGGTCTTCGTGCGGGCCAAAAATCAGTCGATCCGGGTTCAATTCAAAGCCGGCGGAGAAGCTGGCCTCGCTGCCCAAATTGTCTGGCGCGATGCCGTGGCAGATCGTGCAGGAGACCCCGTCCTGCGCGATTTGACCCAATTCCGAATCACAGTCGAGCAAGTGGCTGAAGCTGTCTTCGCCGTGCTTGTCCAAGCCGACCTGTTCTGCCATCGGTGCATGGCACTTCAAGCACTCGGCTTCGATGCGGTCTCTCTGGCTGGGTGTCGCCGCGACTTCGACGGACATGACGGCTTGCCAAAGTGGGTCGCGCGCGGCATTCGCCATCATCGTGCCCTGCCAAAGATCGTAGGGCGCGACGTTCTTGCCATCGGCATCCTTCAGGCCGCTGGCTTTGGGCGAATAGGAATGGCACTGCGCACAGACCCGCGAATGGGCGACGCCGGGAGCGGCAGCAAGCTCCGCGGCACTTCCGCCCAACGGGCAAGCATGGCGTTGCTGGCTGAGAGCTCCGACGACGAAGGCGAGCGCTGCTCCGAGTGCGAGCGCTGCACGACGAAGAGAAAACGAATCGCCCCCGGCTTGCATGTCTTCATCCTAGTTCTGCTCGGCAGAAGAAAAAGGCCAGAAGAGTCTCCTCTTCTGGCCCATCTCGGATTGCGAGTCATCGCAATCGAACGATTTGCTTCCGCTACATCACGGGCTCGATGCCCAATTCGCCAAAACCCTTCTCTTCGAAGTTGGCGTGGAACATGGCGCGCAGCTTCTCGGCCGCGGCATCGTATGCATCCTTGTCCTGCCAGGTGTTGCGCGGATTCAGGATCTCGCTGGGTACGCCTGGGCAGCTGGTTGGCATCTTCAAGTTGAAGACCGAATGCATCTCGTAGTCGACCTTGTCGGCGTCGAGATCACCGCGCAGAGCCGCATCGAGCAAGGCGCGCGTGTGCTTGATCGAGATCCGCTTGCCAACGCCATAAGGGCCACCGCCCCAGCCGGTGTTCAGCAAGATGCAGCGAGCCTCGTTGGCTTGCATTTTCTCGGCCAAGCGCTCGGCGTAAACACTGGGCTTCTGAGCCATGAAAGGTGCGCCGAAGCAAGCTGAGAAGGCCGCTTTCGGTTCGGTGACACCGACCTCGGTGCCGGCCAACTTGGCGGTGAAACCACTGACGAAGTGGTACATCACGTCCTTCGGCTCGAGTACGGCGACCGGCGGCAGCACGCCGAAGGCATCGGCGGTGAGCAGCACGATGGTCTGCGGATGCGGGCCTTTGGCGCCCGGCATGACATCAGGATTCGCCGAAAGCGGGTAGCTAAACCGTGTGTTTTCGGTGCACGAGTTGTCGTTCAGATCAAACTCTTGTGGATCAGTTTCTTCGATCGGCTTGCCCGGTAGCGCTGGCACGTTTTCAATGATCGTGCCCGGCATCGACAGTGCCGCAGCGATCACGGGCTCGTCATTCTTGTCCAGGTTGATCAGCTTGGCGTAGCAACCGTCCTCCAGGTTCGAGACGCCGGAGCCGGTCCAGGCATGCTCATCGTCGCCGATGAGTTTGCGGTTGGGGTCGGCGGAAAGGGTGGTCTTGCCGGTACCGGACAAACCAAACAGAATCGCGCCATCGCCTTCTTGGCCGACGTTGGCCGAGCAGTGCATGCTCATCTCGCCCATTTCCGGCAAGATGAAGTTCATGACCGTGAACATCGACTTCTTCACCACACCGCAATAGTCGGCGCGGCCACAGACCAGAGCGATTTGCCGCTCGAAGTCGAGACAAACGATGCGCTTCGACTTGGTGCCATCGCGTTCGGGGTCGCAATGGAAGGACGGCACATTGAGCATGGTCCAGCGCTTGGCATCTTCGTCTTCGACGCCTTCGATGCCCTTCGGGAACATGTTGTGGCAGAAGAACTGATGGGTCGCGTATTCGCTGACCAGGCGGTAGGGGCGGGCGTACGAGGGATCGGTGCCGGCGTAGACATCCTTGACGTACAAGTGCTTGCCGCGCTCATTCAGATGCGCGACGACGCGCTCAAGCAGCGCGTCAAACTTGGCGCCATCAAACTGCTGAAAGTCCGGTTTCCACCAAACCTTGTCGATGATCGACGGGCGCGCGACGCCAAAGGTGTCGAGCACAGGGCGGCCGGTGCAGGTGGGGTCGCTGTAATAGACAAGCGGGCCGTTCACCCCAAGCTTGGTGGGGTAGGCCTTTTGCTCGTCATCTGGCCCATCTGGGCGAATGCGGCCGCGGTCATTCGCGATCGCCTCTTGGAAGAGCTCTTCCTTGCTCAGGTTGACGCGTAATTCCAGGTTCTGGAGGCCGAATAGGGCCTCGAGGGCGGCGGCGTGCTCAGTGGTCGGGACGGACTCAGGCATGTTTCTTTCTCGCTTACTTTGGGTCGGGTGGCGCGAAATTGATCCCGTAGTTTAGCCGCGAAAAGCTTCGCTTGCTGGTGGAATTCGCGCTTCCCAGGCCGTTTTTCGGCCTGATGGGATATCGGCGATTCCGCCTATCCTCTGATAGCCTTTCTGAAGCCGGTCATGCTGCATTCCCTCCTCATCGCACTCCCCTTGGCGGCGCCTGCCGCGCAACTGCCCTTCAGCAAGTACACCGACCAGGATTGGCCCAACGGGCTGGATCTCGGTCATGCTGTGGGCGCGAGCTTCGGCGATTACGACGCCGACGGCTGGCCGGACCTGTTTGTTTGCAATGACGGGCGCTTGTGGCGCAACTTGGAAGGCCAGGGATGGGTCGAAGCCTTCGATCTGGGAGCGATGCTGCCGGCCTCGGCGCAGCGCTACGGAGCAGCCTTTGGTGACTACGATCGCGATGGCTTTCCCGATATCGCGACCGAGCCGCGTAAATACGGTCTCGATGACTGCCTGCATCTGTTTCACAACCTGGGTGCGGTTGCCTGGATTGACATCGCGACCGATCCAGCACTGCTGGATGTGCAGGTCTGCGGAGCACTCGCCGAGACGGCTGCCTGGGCCGATTTCGACGGGGACGGCGACCTCGATCTGTTCCTTCCGACCTATCCGGCGGCGGATGGCAGCCCTGACAATCAGTACTACCACAACCTCGGTCCGACCGGCCCCGGCGGAGCCTATCGCTTTACCGAGCAATCCGTCGCGGTGGGAGTGAAGATCCCGTCCGGGGCAGCGCGTCCGGAAGGGGTTATCACGATGGACCTCGATGGCGATGGCGACCTCGATCTGTACTCGAATGGCCATTGGTATCGGAATCTTTCGGCCCTCGATGCGCCGCTGTTTGAAGACCTTGCCTCCAAGGCTTCGGGCGTCAAGAAGCGCAGCGTGGTGGATGAGGGAACCGTTGCGATTGATTACGACCTGGACGGCGACCTGGACATGCTGGTCAGCTATACCTCAAATCGAGGCAACCGGCTGTGGATCAATTTAGGCGATGGAACCTTTGCTGAGAGCAGCCAAGACGTCGTCGAGGACTATCTCGATGGCGCAGCCTATGGCATTAGCGCTGCGGATTGGGATAACGATGGCGACATCGATATCACGACCAATGATGTGTTTCGCACGAACCGTGCGATGGAGTCCGGAGTCGCGGAATGGCGCAAAATTAGCTCGGCCAATGTGCCGCAGGTCGGAGCGCCGGCTTGGGCGGATTGGGACTTGGATGGCGACCTCGACCTTGCGGTCGCCGATGGCCGCAATGTCAGCTTCTTGTACCGCAATGATCTGTACGACGCGCAGACTCCGCTTGCTGATCGACGCTACTTGCGGGTACGTGTCGTCGACGATGCGCCGGGGCTCGTTCGCGGCCTCGAAGTGGAATACGGCGCGACGGTCGAGTTGAAGATGTTGAACGCGGCGCCCGGCAAGCGCTTTGTGCAATTGGTGTCGAGCTCGGCTGGCTACATCAATCAGAACGAGTACGCCTTGCACTTTGGCCTGCCGAGCGATCCGGAGCCGAATGATCCCGAGCGAGATCTACGCTTCGATCTGGAGGTCGACTTCCCGTCGCTTCCGGAGTTGGGCTTTCATCGCGTGGATAAGCGCGTCAATCCAGCGCTAGCCAACCTGGATTTGGCGCTGCTTGACGAGCGAGAAATCACCATTTTCCGTAGCGGCAAGATCCAGATCGGAAGCCGGGAGTACGCTCCGGTGGACCCAGCGGAAACCAAGTTGCTGACGACGACAGGGGGGCTCGTCCAGAACGCACGCAACGAGGAAATGCCTGACTTGCTGCAGGCGAGCAGTTCCGATGAATACGTCGGCATCGAGCTCGACACCTTGGGGGCGCTGGGGCCGCAGCGTTTGGTGGAAGTGATCTTGGATGGGCAGCCTGGCGCCGCAGTGGATTGTGGCCCCCAGTTGGGCAACCTTGCAGTTTGGGATGTCACGCAGCCAAGTGCTCCACAGATCGTTGGAGCGCTGACCGCGAAGCTGCCTACCGGGAATCGCCGCTCCGTGACGACGACTGAACTGGTTTTACAGCCTGGGCGGATTTTCCGCATTGTGGCCCGTGTCGACAGTTATCGCCCGACCTTAGTTGCCACCCCATGGATGGCTGCCCAGGCTTCGGTGAACGGTGGGCTGCACTTCACCGATTCTCAGCCCTGCTCTGGAATGGGGGTTGCGACGGCCTCGTTGGAATCGGGCCAGGTGTATCTCGCCGCTCGCTTGCGCGCTGACGATGGACCGCGCTGGTACGACCTCGGCCAAGCGCGAGGCAATGGCGGGGCGGCCCCGCTGTTGACTGCAACGGGAATTGCAAAGGCTGGGCAGCCGGTTCAGTTTGCGATCAGCGGCGTCGCACCGCATGCCCTGGTTCGGCTTGTCGGCGGCTCGCGCTTGGCAGCGTTCCAGGTGGGTGGCACGGTCGTTGAGCCGGACGCTCAGTGGCGCCTCCGCGGACGCGCGGACGCTCAAGGACAACTGGTTCTGCAAGCGGATTGGCCGAGTCAGATGCGGCCGGGCGCCCCGGTATTTTTCCAGGCTGTTGTCGGAGAGCAGGTCGGCGCGATTGCCACGAGCCGAATCGTGGCGGTGCTCGGCGAGCCACGCTAATGGCGCGGCGGTTCGAACAAAGGGGGATCAAGATTCCAGCATCGCGCGCCGCAGCACCTGATCTGCCAAGCTCTCGGCTTCGCCTTCCGGCAACTCGAGGTTCGAAAGCGTGATCTCAATGATCAGGTTGTCGCGCCGTACCATCAGGCTTCGTAGCGGTGCCTCTTGGCCATTGAACTCGATCCGCTTGACTTGGTCGATTCCAATGCCGAGTTCTGAATCAAAGGGCGTGCTCTCGCTGCTGATGATCTTGATGACATTGCTCTGACCGAATGCCCTGTCCTTGGCATCCGAGGCCTGCTGGGCAAACGCGAGAAAGCGATCCGCGCTTGCTTCATCGGCAGTAACCATCAACGCGACAAAGGCCATCTTGTCGCCCTGACCGACCATGCCGATCTGGACCTGACAGACTTCGAGCAGGTCGGCCATGGCTTCCGCACTATCCCGGCCCATCGCGCTTGCGTTGGCTTCCGCAAGATCGCTTCCGGCGAGTTCATTGCGGGTGAAGCGGATGCCGCTGACTTCCGCAAATGCGTCGGGGACGAGTTCCAGGGCCTCGTCCAACGCGAAACCGTGTTCCGGGCGGCTCTCCGGATCCAGGCACCAGGCCGGGCGTAAGACCTCGGTCCGTGTGCGCGGCGGATCTTCAAAGATCTGCCGTTCGGAATCGGCGTCGCCTTGCGCCATCACCGCTTCGACAAAGGTCTCGCCGTGGCCATAAGCGAATCCAAAGGCGCGCACGTTCATCTCAATGAGTGCGCGTTCTCCGGCATCAAGACCTTCCGGGATCTCGGTGATCGCACGCGTGAAGATCTCAAAGCCCTGGAGCCGGTTGGCCGCGCGACACGTCTTGCGTGCCAAGTACTGCGCGTGACCTTCGCAAACCGCTTCGGCGCAGGTGACCGCTGCCGAGCCGACGGCTTGCGCCTCGGTGAACAGCTTGATGAGGTCGAAGTTTGCGTCCGCATAGGCGTGCGCGCCTTCGTGCACCATGACTGCATAGGCGACTTCGCGCGCTCGTAGCTCAGGCAACTCGATGGCTTTTGCCATGCTAGAAAAGTGATCAAGCGCGATATGCACGACATCCTTTTCTAAGTCGTAGATGCCCAGGAGCGCTTGCGACAGATTCTGAATCGCGCTTGCTGGCACCCCACTGTCTTGCCCTTCCGGGAATCGAGCTCCAAGGTTGCGCTCGAGAACCTCGGCGACGCGATCGGAATCGGAGATCAGGAAACGCAGCTCGGATTGATCCTGCCCGGTGCTCGCAGAGAGGTCTCGGCGAACTTCCGCGACTAAGGAATTCCAGTCGCCGACCCATTCGTGGCCTTCGGGGATCTACGCATCGGGGTCAGCTTGCGTCTCTTCGCCCGCAGTTTCGTCCTGCTCGAGGACAACTTCGCCATCACCGCAGCTGGGTAGCCCGAGCAGCAGGAAGAGCAACAGCAGCAAATGGTGGAGAGCGCGCATCTCTGCGGCTCATCCTAGCTGCCGCGGCAACCAAAAACGGGACGGCCCGAAGGCCGCCCCGTAGGTGCGAGGTCAGGGTGCCCACGCCGTCGTGCTTATTGCACGTTCACCATCAAGGCGTTCGAGTCAGTCAGGAAGCCTTCCGAATCGAAGCCGGCGATTTCCAGGTAGACCGAGGCGCCCGCAGCGCCTGCCGGAATGGGTACTGCCAGCGTGCCATTTCCTTCTGCATCAAACGCACCGTTCGCCGCGATGGTAAACGGGTTGCCGACGTCGAAGCTATGGCCGCGGAAGATACGACCGTTCAGGTTCGGGCTGTAGACCGCGTACCAAGTGCCGCTGGACGGACCATTGCGGAAGTTGTAGTTGGCCGTCGTGCCAGCGTTGGGAGCCTCATCGCCAGACAACACAATCGTGTCCGTCGAGCCCGAGGCAGCCAAGCTATACAGCATGACGTCATCGATGTTCCAACCGCCAAACTCAACACCACCATCGGTGGCGAGCTCCCAACGCATGACCAGCGAGGGGTTGCCGTCGGCCGAAGCAGACACGTCGTAATCGACGATTTGCCAGTCGGTGTCAATGGTGTCCACGTTGTTGTCGTTCGTCCAGACGACGCTGCCGCCTACACGGAGACGAGCTTTGTCGTACTGGCCGCTCTCCACCGTGAGCGAGCGCGCGAAGCGCAGGCGCAGGTTGGTGTAGTTGGTGGCGTCGATGGTCGGTGCAATCAAACGAATGTTGACATCAGATTGATATAGACCATTCCATCCGGAGTTGCCCACATCGTTGCCCCAGATGAGGTTGCCGCTGTAGGCCGCAGAGGGGTCGCCCGCCTTGCCCTTCGGCGAGTCGTGCTGCCAATCGTTGTGGTCGTTTGAAGTGCCGCCACCATACTCATTGGTCCAGCCGTCATTGCCGGCGGCCTCAAAGTCAGTGAAGTAGGCCACACGACGGAGGCCGACCAGGAAACTGGCATCCGACTTCTTCGGGAAACGGTCCGTGTTTCCGAGATCGTCCTCTGCTTCCAGCCAGTATTCGATCTGTGCCGGGGATGTCTGCGCTGGAATCGCTCCAACAAAATCGCCACCACCTGCAGCTCCCATCGTGAAGGTCTGCTCGGTGCCACCGTCCACGATGTAATGGATCGTCGCCGACGTAATCGAGCTACCAAACTGCGGAGCCATGTTGGCTTCGACGATGTACTGGCTGGTCTCGTTCTGGGTGTCCTTCAACACGTCGTGGGTGATCAGGATGTAATCCAAATCGATGCCTGGGAAGCCCTGAGCACGGAAGCCTGCATCGATCTCGTCGAAGTTTGGCGTGCCATTTCCGATGTTGCCATCGTCGTCATCCAAGGTCAGCAGGTGATCTTCGATGATGGGGTCAATGCTGCCATCGTTGTAAGCATTGAACCAAGCCACCACAAGTGCGTCCGCAACCATGTCGCCAGCAGCATTGCCGAGGCTGGTGTTCAAGTTGTCGCGGACCTTCCACATTGCGCCCATCAGTACTTCGCCGTCGGCGTGCACTTGGCCGTAACAGCCCGAGCCACACCACTGACGGGTGTTGTTGCCCGTGCGGATGTTGCAGTTTGTGCCACAGAAGTTCTGGCCGACGATCGGGGTGTCGTAGAGGTACATAGCCCATACATCTGCTGCGCCTTCGCCGAAGCCGTCACCACCGTTGCCGCTGTTGTACAGCACGTTCATCCAATGGCCCTCTTCGTGAGCCGAAACCGTCGAGTATGCGGTGTTCACACAACCGCCACCCGAAGAGTAGAAGTTGATCGAGTTGCCGTTGAAGAAGGCATTACAAGTCGAGCCAATGTTGACGTTTGCAGTCATCTGGAAATCGACCGTGTCGTCCGAAGGATCGACCGAGACCAGCCATTCGCGCATATCGACGACGCTGTTGAAGACGTTTGCATGAGCCGTGGAGGACTCGGTGCGCTGGTCATTCATGAGTGCCGTGTCAAACACACCCGGCGTGAAACTCTGGGTGTAGCTGTAGGTCGTGCCGCTTGAGTTGACCAAGCGCACGTAAGCGCCGCGATACTCGAAGGTAAGGTCGAGAGGGCCCGTGCCTGAGTACGGCAAGGTGAAGTCGCCGTTGACGTCGGTCTGGACACTGCCGGCCGAGCTATTGACGCGCAAGTAGCGCATCGGGCCGACGACTTCCGGGTTGGAGTTGGTGTCCGGCAGCACGCCTGGGGTCAACCAAGAGTCGACATGGCCGACGAAGTCGATTGGCTGCGCGGCGAACTCGTGCTCGTGTGTAGCGTGGTCGTGATCATGCTCGGCGTGATCGTGATCGAAGCCACACTCATGCACGAGTTGGTCTTCGCCCAAGACCACAGGATTGGCACTGTCAGCCGAAACATAAATGCGGCGACCCGAAGGCAGTTGCGCGTCTTCGTTCCAGACTTCCATCGACCAAGCAAGTCGTGGCTCGGCGAGCTTGCCGGACAGGTCTGGGAAGATGATCAGCTCGGGCTGCGTCGCGCGGCGCACCGGAAGGCCAGTCACTTCAGAAAAGTAGTGCTTGGCCTCGCGCTCGGCACGATCATCGCTGATCGCAGGTTGCGTGCTCATGTCTTCGACACCGGGGTAGGCTTGGCTATCCAAGCCGACTAACCTTCCGTCGGTCAAGAACAGCACATCGACAAAGCCACGGTAAACCGGAACTCCGTTGTGGACCTGGCGAAAATTGACCGCCACCTTGTCTTGAATGCCGCCGCGCGAAAGAGGCAGGTGCTTGACGCCGTCGAGGACCAGGGTCTGTGGCGCGATGCGGAATAGGCTGCTCGTGTGATCCAGGCCGTCCCAGGCCAAGTCGGCGAAGTCGCCCTCGGTGGTCGGCGCGTAGGCCGGGGCCAGGCTGCCACCGAAGAGGAATCGGCCAGCGCGAGTATCTGGGCGTTCACGCAGGATCCAGTTGCCTTCGTTTTCCTTCTTCCAGGCTTGGAAGTCGAAGGCGGTTGTCCGGAGTTCACCAGAGTCCTGGTTTTCCGGAGTAATTTGCGATGTCGCAAGCGGGGCAAGACCAATGGCCAGCCCTGCGACGAGAAGATTTCGTCTCATGAGTTTCGGAAGGAGATCGGGGGGATCTAAAGAGGAGAAAGGGGGCAGTCGTGCTACACCAGAAGGATGTCGCAGTTACGGCTGTCTGGCATCGATTTCCGCGCATTCGTGACCTAGGGAGTCGCCAGAAAAAGGCGTCACGCTCGTATCAAGCGTGCGTTCTTTTTGGACCGATCAGAATCCGGAGCCGCGCAGCTATCCTGTGTGGGCTCAATTCTCATCACTGAGCCATGAATCAGTACCTGAAGCTTGTTTTTGCGGCCGCCGCGTTGGCCATCACCCTTCCCGCTTGTTCGGAGAAAGAAACCGAACCACCTGCAGGTTCAAGTGGCTCCGGCGGCTCGACCCATGGAGATGGTGCCCCAACTGACAGCGGGATGGCCGGCTTGATCTTGGCCAAGTCGCTGTTTGGCAAGGGCACGCTGCCCTCGACCATGGTTTTGATGCGGCCGACCGATGAGACAGGCAGTTCCTGGACCGAAGAGATCATCACGGCGAGCGCTGCCAATGTTCGGCTTGGGCTGGGCACCTTGGCGGATGGCACGGCGGTCGTTTGCGAAGTCAAAGAAACCGCCAAGAGCACTCCAGATCTGCGCCTTTACGAGGCCACCAGTGGCGCGATGGCATTCGTGCCTGATGACACGAACTGGTCGCTAACTCCCGTCGAAGGTGAAGTGAGCTGGACGATGAGTGGCGAGGGCGACACGGAGACCATCGCGACCAAGGAATACGAGATGCGCGGCGGCAATGTCTTTCACAAGGCGATGTGGTGGGATCCAGCCTTTGGCGAGCCGGGCATCCTGACGATTAGCGCGAACATGCCGTTCATGCAGATTTGGCGTCGTGATGGCGGCAAGTGGACCCCCGAGACGATCTGGAGTCAGATCGTTGGTGGCCGCGAGCAGCGCTTCCGCGATGTCGAAGTCGGCGATGTCGATGGCGATGGCCAGGACGAGCTCGTCGTTGCCACCCACGACAACGGTGCGATCTATGTGCTCGAACAAACCGAAGGCGGTTTGGTTGCCTCCGAGGTTCACCGTTGGGAAGAGCGCATCTTCGCTCATGAAGTCGAGATCGGTGATGTCGATGGCGACGGCAAGCCCGAGTTCTTCACGACCCCATCCGAACCCAACCGTTCGGACGGCAAAGAACAAGCGGGTTGGATCGACATGTACCGCCACACCGAGGAAGGTGGTTACGAGCGCATCAATGTTGCGGAACTGACCGATCGGCATGCCAAGGAAATCATGGCTGCCGATTACGACGGCGACGGCAAGGTTGAGCTTTACGCGGCTTTGGAAGCTGAAGGGACCGTGGACAAAGTCAACGCGGTGCGCCGCTGGGTTTGGAATGGTTCGGCGATGGTCGAGGACGCAACCATCGAGATTGACGGCAAAGCCTGTCGTTTCCTCGTTCTTGCCGACACCACTGGCGACGGGGTCAACGAAATCATCGCCGCGACCAAGAAGGCTGGCATCTTCCGAATTCAGCAGGAAGACGGCGAATGGGTCACGAAGAAGATCGTCATGAGCTACATGTCGGGCGGCTTCGAACACACCACCTACGCGCTTGATTGGGATGGCGATGGTGCGGACGAGCTGTTCGTTGCATCCGATGCGCAGAAGAAGCTGAACATGTTCCGCTACAACAGCGTTTCTGGAAGCTACAAGCCAAGCGGCATCGCCTCTTGGAAGGACAGCGACTACATGGTCTGGAACATCATGCCCTTGCCGGTGGGCAAGTAATGCGGCCGCGCGGTCGCAAGATCCATGGTCGACCGCTGGGAGAAATCGGGCTCGAAGCCGTTGCACGACTACGGCTTCTTGCGCCTGCGGCGTGACAGCTACCACCACCCCGATCTGGAAGGGGAACGGGACTTTCTGGTCATCGATGTTCGCAACTGGGTCAATGTGATTGCGGTCACGCCGCAAGGCAAACTGGTTTTGATTCGCCAGTTCCGCTACGGCGTTGGGGAGATCCGCTGGGAAGTGCCGGCGGGGGTGATTGAGCCCAGTGAGTCGGCGCGCGACGCCGCGGTGCGCGAATTGCGCGAAGAGACCGGCTACGCCGGTAGCGACCCCGAACTGATTTGCGAGGTCGAGCCGAATCCGGCGATTCAATCCAATCGCTGCACTTCGTATTTGATCCGCGACGCAGAGCGGCTGCACGACACCGAACTCGACGAGAATGAAGTCATTGAAGTCGTGCTGAAATCGCCGGAACAAGTGCGCGCGATGATTCTAGGCGGTGAGTTTCCTCACGCCCTCTTGCAACTCCCGTTGCTGCACTATCTTTCCGATTTTCGCAGCACGACCTGATCCGGCGGCGGCCACTGCAGGTCGATCGGATCGCCTCCGCGCACGAGGAGCTGCATACTGTCTACGCTGCTCGGCAGGAGCTGCATCAGAAGTCCATCTGCGGTGACCTCCAGCCAATTGCTTTGCCCATCGGGTGTCAGGCATTGCATGCGAAACTCCTTGCCGATCGCTTCGCCATTCTCGCCGACGACTCGGGTGCTCCACGAGCGCAACTGCTGACGCAGGTCGACATCTTGGACCTGGGCAGGCCGAAAGTCCGTATTGCCCTCGCCTTCGATCAAAATCGGGCTGGATCGCCACAGCTCACGGCCGTTGCATTCGAGACTCACCCAAGAATCCGCAACCGGACTGAGGTAATCGACCGAGAAGTTGCCGCCCGGGAATAGCTCCTTGGCGCGCCCGCCAGGCATGCGGATTTCCATGTCAATCCAAGGCGTGGCATCCGGCATGATCAAGCGCCCGCGCAAGGTGATGGCCTTGACCATGATCAAGTCGAGGCTAGTCGTGCCGATCGGGACGGTCTCTTCGACGCCTAAGTGGCCAAAGCCGCCGGCCGAGACGATGACTTCGCCTGTTTCTGGCAGTGCGGCACGCACTTCAAAGCTGCCATCGCGTTCGGGCTGCCCTTGCCAAATGCGCGTGCGTTCTCGCCAATCCACTTCCGAGGTGGTCACGCTGATGACGGCAGCGCCCCGTGATCCGCTGCGCGTCAGGCAGTGCCCGGAAACAATCAGCGGATGTTCCAGTAAGCGCATCGTGAGCTCGCCCATGTCGTGGACCGCACCCGGTGCGAGTTCGCGCGGTACTTCAAAACTGACTTGCACGGCGCCCTCTTCATCGACCCGCGGCAAGCTGGCCGAGCGCGCATCCGCGGCGAGCACGAAGGACCAGCGACGATCGAAGCGTCGCGTGTAGTCATTGACGTAGAACTCCAAGTCGACCCAGCCGTCTTTGCCGACATCGAAGTTCTTTACCCACTTCGTTTCCGGTTTGGTGTCGGGTTCAGGATTCGCGGCAGTCGCTCGCGTGACAAGGCTCTGATAAAGCGACACGCGTTCGCCAGCCATCGGCTTGCCGTCTTCGTCGAGCAAGCGCGCACGCAGGCGCGGGACCAAGTCGCCGAAGCGGACCTCCCGCTCGACGATGGGTGGGTCTCCCGCAGTGGGTCCGGAGAGGGTCGCCCAACCGGATGCGTAGAACCCTCGTTCGTCCCAGCAGCTAATCTGCAATTCCAGATCGAGAGCTGCGACCAAGTAGGCGGAGTCGCCTTCCACGCGCAGCGCTTCTGATCGGCGCGGCCGCCATTCTTCCGAGTCGTCGGGGGTTCCGGCCGGGGCCCAGCGGGCAGCGATCTCGATGGAGAAATCGACTGCGCCGCCATCAGGGAGCGCGGCTCGAACTTGGACCAAACGCGTATCCGGAAGCTGCAAGGTTGTTTCGCTCGATTCCGCTTCGTCGAGCAAGCGCTTCACGCGCACTCTTGATACGGACGCAAAACTCGCGTCAATCATCAGCTCGGGATTCGGTGGAAAGGCCGCCACCCGCTTGCGGTAGGTGTGGTTCAGCACGACGACCGCATAACCCTCCGCGTCGCTCCAGGCACTGCCCAAGCGAATCGCCGACTGTTGCCCCGGAATCTGCATGCCGATGGCAACCGGAACATGCTCAACTGGATCGCCGGCCGGACCGAGGACTCGAACCAGGGCCGCTCCCTCCGGGACATGCCGCACTTCTTCGCGATGCACGATCGGAAACTCGGTCTGTTCCGCGAGCGGGCTGCTGTCATCGACCTCAGGCTCGGCGACTGCTTCGGCGGAATTCGGAGTCGCCTCCTTGCTCACAGGTGCGTCCGGCGGGACCAGTTCGGGTTCCGCTTCCGGTTGGAAGACATACCAGGCTGCGATCCCGCACAAGGCAAGGACAAGGATCGCGACCCAGGCGGCAGATCCGTTTTGGCGCATCGCAGGATGATAACCCGCTAAGCTGTCGCGCAAGATGGCGATGAAAGCATCCGTCCTGAACCGCAAACTCCACCGCTGGGGCTCGATTCTCACGGCATTGCCGCTGCTGGTGATCATTGTCACCGGCATCATTCTTCAGCTGAAAAAAGACTGGAGCTGGGTGCAGCCGGCAACAGCCAAATCCGGTGACCCTGCGCTTGAGATCAGTTTCGACGAAATTCTCGAAGCCGCAGCGACGGTCGAGAGCGCGCAGATTTCCAGTTGGGATGACGTCGACCGCCTCGATGTGCGCCCGGACAAAGGCGTGGTCAAGGTGCGCGCAAACAATCGCTGGGAGGTCCAGATCGACACCAAATCCGGTGAGGTTCTGCAGGTCGAGATTCGTCGCAGCGATTGGCTTGAGTCCCTGCATGACGGCAGTTGGTTTGGCGATCCGGTCAAGTTGTGGGTCTTTTTTCCGACCGCAATCATCCTCCTGGGCTTGTGGATCACCGGCATCTATCTTTGGTTGCTTCCGCACTTGATCAAGCGGCGCAAAAGCAAATCGGTCGGTTAGGCTAGGCGATCGATTCTCAACGGACCGATCCCATGCGCCACCAGCCATCTTTCCCCCTTGGGCGAACCGTCGCCGCCTTGGCCGTCACCGGCCTGCTTTGCTTGAGTATTGCCGCGCCTGCGGCTGCACAGCGCGGCATGCGCTCCGAAGTGGTCGGCAACTTTGATTGGCCGATCCAGGTCACATCCCCGCAGGGCGACCGTGATCGCCAGTTCGTAGTCGAGCAAAACGGCTTTGTGCGTGTGATCGAAAACGGCGTCATCCTGGGTACACCGTATTTGGATATCAGTACGCGCACCAACCGCGTCGCCGAACAAGGGCTACTTGGCATTGCTTTCCACCCCGACTACGCGCAGAACGGTTGGGTCTTCGTGCATTACACGAACCTCAATGGCAATACGCGCCTTGATCGTTACACCGTGGATGCAAACGACCCCAATGTGATTGACGACACCACGCGCGTCAACTTGCTTAAAGTCAATCAGCCCTATACCAACCATAACGGGGGGGCTCCGGCCTTTGGCGCCGATGGCTATCTCTACTTGGGATTAGGCGATGGGGGATCAGGTGGCGATCCAGGCAACCGTTCGCAGGATGGACAAACTTTGCTGGGCAAGATGCTGCGCCTCGACGTGGCGAGCGCACCGTATGCGATCCCAGCCGATAACCCATTCCTTGGCGACCCCAACGTGCTCGATGAAATCTGGTCCTTGGGATTGCGCAACCCATGGAAGTTCAGCTTCGACCGCGTGACCGGTGATCTTTGGATCGGCGATGTCGGTCAGGAGAAGTGGGAAGAGATCAATTTCGAAGCGGCGGGCGATGGTGGCCTGAACTACGGTTGGCGGATCATGGAAGGTGCGCATTGCTTCAACCCATCGACGGGTTGCAACCAAGCTGGCTTGGTCCTTCCGATTTATGAGTACAGCCATGGCGGCAATCCCTTCCGTTGTTCGATCACGGGCGGCTTCGTTTATCGCGGGGAAGCCATGGCAACCATGCACGGTCGCTATTTTTATGCTGACTACTGCTCGGGGCAGATTTGGTCCTTCCGTCGCGACGCGAACGGCCAAGTGATCGACTTCCAAGAGCACACGTCAGAACTCGGGATCTCCGGCTCGATTTCGAGTTTTGGCGAGGACGCGGCGGGCGAAATCTACGTTTGCTCGCTTCGGGATGGGGATGTTTACCGGATCATTCCGGCGGGATTGCGATTGCAAACCGAGCCGCTGATTGCGGGCTCGACCTCGATCATTCAGCTCTCGGAAGCGAATCCGAATTCCCAAGCCTTCCTGACTTTTTCTTTGGCGGGATTGGGCGCGACCCAGGTCCCGGAACTCGGCGTGGTTTCGGATCTCCAGTTGCCGAAGCTATTTGCGAGACTTGCCGTCGATGCAAATGGACATAGTGATGTGGTCGCCTATGTGCCTAACTCGTTGGCGGCAACCACCATTTGGGCGCAAGCTCTGAGCACCGGGTCGGTCAGTCACGTCCTTGTGCAGACGGTGCAGTAAGAATTTGAGAGTGAATTCTCGCTGAATCTTGGGGCTGCTCGGGCGGTTTTAACCCGCAAATACGGAATCCTAGGTTATCCTGGGACCTTCGTCTCACTTGAGTCTGATGACATGTTTACTCCCCTCACAAGTCACTTCGCGCGCTGGTGTTTCCTTGCGTCTTTATTCTCTCTCGTTGCGTTTGTTCAGCCCGCTTTCTCCGCACAACGAGGGCTTGCACTTGAGCGAACCGGGGGCTACTTCCCCAGGGCTCTTCAGGTGTTGGTTGCTCCGGATGATTCAGGGAGGAAGTTTGTGCTTCAACGTGAGGGTCTCGTCCGCATCATGGATGAGACTGGATCGACGCTTCCGCAGCCATTTATGGATTTGACGGCGCAAACAATCGCGACCGTGGAACAAGGCCTGCTCTCGATGGCCTTCCATCCGGATTATGCGCAGAATGGTTGGGTGTATGCGCATTACACGAACCTCAATGGAAATACACGGGTAGATCGTTTCATCGTCGATCCCAACGATCCCAATCGGGTCGACCCTGCATCTCAAGCCGAGGTATTGCACATCACACAGCCCCAGGCCTGGCACAACGGCGGGTCCATCGCGTTCGGTCCAGACGGTTACTTGTACTTGGGTTTTGGGGATAGCGGACCATCTTGGAATTCCCAGGACGGACAAACTCTGCTCGGAAAGATTTTGCGCCTGGATGTTTCAGTTCATCCCTATCAAATCCCGAGTACAAACCCCTTTGTTGGGAATGCCGCGGTGCTCGACGAGATTTGGGCGATGGGAGTACGAAACCCCTGGCAGTTCAGCTTCGACCGGGAAACGGGTGACCTATGGATCGCAGATGTTGGCGACACGACCTTTGAGGAGGTCAATTTTGAACCTGCAGGCTCTCCAGGCGGCCTGAACTACGGTTGGCCGATTATGGAGGGGCCGGAATGCCACGATCCGCCGACCGGATGCAATCAATCCGGCTTGGAGCTTCCGTTTTATAGCTACGACTACGGAGGAACTCCGTTTCGTTGCGCGATTTCGGGCGGTGTTGTCTATCGGGGTGAGGCCATGGCGACGATGCGAGGCCGTTACTTCTTTGGCGATTTCTGCTCGGGCCAGATTTGGTCGGTGAGACGAGATGCAACTGGGCAGCCGGTCGATCTAGTCGACCACAGTGTTGAGTTCGGAAGCGTTGGGACGATTGTCAGTTTTGGTCAAGATGAAGAGGGTGAGGTTTACGTTGTCTCGATGGGCGGGGCGATTTACAAACTTGTTCCCGCCGGCTTCAACTTGGCAGTTGGAAACGCGGTGGCGAGTTCGACCGTACCGATCGCGGTCACTGCAGGAGTTCCGAATAAGCGCGCGTTCGTGATCTATTCCGGACGCGGACTTGGTCAAACAGTCTGTCCCGAACTGGGGGTCATCCTTGACCTCAAGAGCCCGCAACTGGGCGCGGCGACCTCGATGGACTCGGCGGGCAATCTGAACCTGACCGCGAATGTGCCCCCCTTCCTTTCCGGCATTCGGATGTGGGTGCAGGCCGCTCAAAAGGGAGTGGTCAGCAACGTGGTGACTCAAGTCGTCGAATAGGTGGGAGTCGCCGCTCCGCGCGGTGTCTCCTATGCTGGTGCGGGCTCGGTTGATTGGACCGAGCTCGTGGTCACTTGTGAGCACGCAAGTGATCACGTCCCAGCAAAGTGGATTCCGGCTGTGGGGTCGGACTTGAGGTGGTTAGGAACGCATCGTGCCTTCGATCCGGGGGCGGCCGAACTCGCGAGGTTTCTTGCGCGGCGATTGCGCGCGCCTTTGCAGCTTGCTCCGGTGAGTCGGCTGCTGGTCGATCCAAATCGCGACGAAGATCACGCTGGAGTCTTCGGGCCGAGCGTGGCGCAATGCTCGGCGGCTGATCGAAGGACGCTGCTTGAGCGTTACCACCGCCCGTATCGCGATGCGGTGCGTGCGCGGTTACGCAATGGACTCGCCGCACTTCCTGCTGGCGCCCGCTTGCTGCACCTCTCGGTGCATAGCTTTACTCCGCGTTTGCGCGGCATCACGCGGCCCTGTGAACTCGGCATCATGTACGACCCCGGACGCAGCGAGGAGTCGCGTTTGGCTGAGCAATGGCGTCGACATTTTGGCGGGCTCGATGCGCGGCTCCGGGTGCGTCGCAACTATCCCTATGTCGGGAAGTCGATTTACTTTCAGCCGCATTTGCGTGCGTCCATGCGGGATCGCCGCTACCTCGCGCTCCAAATCGAAGTCAGCCAGAAACTGCCGCGCCGTCAGCCCGAGCGCTGGGCGCGCTTTCAATCAGCCTTGCTGGAAGTCTTGCGCGCGAGCCGTATCGAAAAGAAGTAGACGATCGTTGCGCCAAGCAGAGTCTTGACCGCCATCCCGGGCAGCAGGCGCAAGACGCCGTGCTCCAAGCTGTATTCCCATTGATTCCAGGCGAGCAGCACGAGGAAGCCACATGCCAGCACGATGCCATGCCCACATAGCATGATCGCAAGACTCGTTGGGAAACTGCGCGTCTGCCGAAATGCCCAGCCGACGAAAGCTGCAGCCGGGATGAAGCCGAGCAGATATCCCGCGTAGGGGTACAACGCGAGATCCAGGCCGATGCGGGCGGTCCAACCGGAGAACACCGGAACACCCGTGCAGCCGAGCAGCAGGTAAATCAGAGCGGTCCACGCGGCAAGGCGAGCGCCGATCCACGCCGCGGCAACCAGTAGGGCGAGGGTCTGCAAAGTTCCGGGGACCGCCGCTTCGAATGGTGTCCCCACGAACGGCTTCACCTGGGCCGAGATCGTCAACACGGCCAGCGCGACACCCACGACAAGTGCGTCTTTCACGGGGGGCGAGGAGGCGGCCATCGCGACATCCTATTCGGTCTGGTCAGCCGGCGAGGGCGGTGGCAAGATCAGCAGCGTGCAAACCATTCTCGTCTTGAACAATGATCAAATGGGCCAGGGCGATCGCGACCTGGGTCAACGGGTGCTGACGACATTCTTGCAGAAGGCGATCGCGCTCGAGGGATTAGACGCGGTGCTGTTCTATAACGCCGGAGTCAAGCTCGTCGCGGCCGACTCGCCGGTGCTTGCGGAGTTGCGCGAACTTGAGCATCGCGGTGTTGACTTGATCCCGTGCGGCACTTGTGTGCAAGCGTATGCCATCGAGGTGCAAGCCGGAACTACTTCGGATATGGATACGATCCTCCGAGAAATGAACACGGCTCAGAAGGTGATTACCCTCTGAGCCGTGCTTGTGCGTCGAGCCGTGGCGTCGACGGTTCGTCGCGCGGTCTAGCGCTTTGCGACCGGCTGCCAGTCGCGTTCGGTGGCACCGGTGTAGATCTGGCGCGGGCGACCGATGCGTGCCTCGGGCGAATCATTGCCTTCGAGGAACTGAGCGATCCAACCGGCCATACGGCCCATCGCGAACATCACCGTGAACATGTTGACGGGAATGCCCATCGCTTTGTAGATGATGCCCGAGTAGAAATCGACGTTCGGGTAGAGATTGCGCTCGATGAAGTACTCATCCTTCAGCGCGATTTCTTCTAGCGCCATCGCAATTTCGAGCTGTTTATTGTTGATGCCCAACTTGTCCATCACATCGTGGCAAGCCTGCTTCAGCACCCGTGCTCGCGGATCGAAGTTCTTGTAGACACGGTGGCCGAAACCCATCAATCGCACGTCTGAATCCTTGTCTTTGGCGCGCTCGACAAAGTCCTCTGCGCTCATGCCTTGGTGGGCAATTGCGTCGAGCATTTCGATGACTTTTTGGTTCGCGCCACCGTGCAGCGGGCCCCAAAGTGCCGAAATCCCCGCCGAAATGGCCGCGTACATATTCGCCTGCGAGCTTCCTACGACCCGCACTGTGGCGGTCGAACAGTTCTGCTCGTGATCGGCGTGCAGGATCAGCAGCTGATCCAGAGCACGGGCGATGACCGGGTCGACGACGTATTCTTCACACGGCGTCGCAAACATCATGTGCAAGAAATTCGACGAGTAGTCGAGATCGTTGCGCGGATAAATAAGCGGTTGGCCGATTGAATGTTTGTACGACCAAGCGGCAATGGTCGGATACTTCGCGAGCAGCCGGATCGTTGTCGTTTGCAAGGTCTCTGGAGATAGATCGCCCGGATAGAAAGCCGACATCGCGCTGACCGTGGCCGCGGTGATCGGCATTGGATGAGCGTCTTTCGGGAAACTACCGAAGAACTTGCGGAAGTCCTCGTGCAACATCGTGTGAATGGTGATGTTGTCGGTGAAGGCTTTCAGGTCTTCTCCGTTCGGCAAATCTCCATTTAATAGCAACCAGCTGCTTTCTAAGAAGCTCGACTTCTCGGCGAGTTGCTCAATCGGGTAGCCCCGGTAGCGCAAGATGCCTGCTTCCCCGTCGATGTAGGTGATCGCACTGCTGCACGATCCGGTGTTGCCGTAGCCCGGGTCGTAGGTGATCAGTCCGGTCTCGGCGCGCAGACGCGAGATATCCAGACCCGTCTCGTTTTCCGAGCCGGTGCGGGAGGGCAGTTCGACGGTCTTGCCGTCAAATTCGAGGCGAGCTTTACTGGCTTCAGACATGGTTGTCGCGCATTCGCCACCTATTGGGGCAAGACTGCGCAAAGGGGAGTCCATGATAGGCGCGCGCCGCGCGTCCGCC
>JBDQJC010000049.1:0-25632 GCA_040264055.1 Planctomycetota bacterium | reverse complement strand
GTTTTTCTTGTTCTCCTGGAAACCTAGGAATCGAAGGGTATCGGACGAAAGTGTCCGGTTGACGCGGGAGTGGACGGGGGGACGCCGGGCTCCGCTCTATGCGTCGGTAAAAGTGATACTGCAAATCAAGGAAACGATCCACAAAAGTTGATGAAAATTGACCGAAATTCGGCCAGATGGCAGATTTGGCGGGGAATAAGCAGGGATTCGGAAAAAAAGAGGAACCTTGGGTGAAGGGCAAGCCTCTAAGGCGGCGGATTCCGCCCGAAAACACCTAAGTCCCTGTTCTGTAGAACCTTAAGTCAAAGATCGCGAATATCGCCGAGGCGATGCACAAGAAGTGCTCTTAAGTCTAGTCTTCTTCGGCAATATTTAGGAAGACTCTTTTGGGGCCGGTTTCAGTAGCGAGGGACTTTCGAGTCGACGGTCAGCGACCAGCGATCAATACCACCCGCTAAGTTGATCGGGTTGGCATGGCCGAGCGCAATCAATCTCGCACAGACCCGAGCACTGCGCACTCCATGGTGACAGTAGATCACGAGCTCTCTTGGTTGAGACGCAAGTTCTGATTCCCAGTTCGCGATTTCGGACAAAGGCCGGAGCACGGCACCGGGCAAGCGGCAGTGTTCCCATTCCACTTGCTCCCGCACATCGACGAGCAGCGGCGGCGCATCGGAGTCGAGGCGAGCCTGAACTTCGCTAGGTTGGAGTTGTCTCATGCTTCGCTACGGCGGATCACGCGTCCGGCTTTTTGGAGGAGGTGCTGCACATCTTCCATGATGAGGTAAGTCGAGGGGACCAGGACCAGCGTGATGAAGGTGGCAAACAGAACTCCATAGGCCAGCGAGATCGCCATCGGAATCAGGAACTGAGCCTGCAGGCTGCGTTCAAGGAGCAGCGGAGTTAGCCCCAAGAAGGTCGTGACGGTGGTCAGGAGAATCGGCCGGAAACGCCGACTGCCGGCCTGCATGACCGCATCGTGAAGCGAGGTGCCTTGGCTGCGCAGGCGATTAACGAAGTCGATCATGACCAGCGAGTCGTTGATGACCACGCCACCGAGCGCGGCAATCCCGATCACAGACATGATCGCGAGGTCGGTTCCCAGGAGCGCGTGGCCCCAGACCGCCCCGACCAGACCAAATGGGATCGCCAGCATGATGATGAGCGGTTGCAGGTAGGATCGCAGAGGAATGGCCAGCAAGGTATAGATCGCCAGCATGGCCAACAGGTTGAGCATCACGAGGCGTCCCATGAAGTCGCCTTGTTCCTTTTGCCGGCCTTCGAAGCCGTAGTCAATCCCTGGGTACTTTGCCAGGATGGCAGGGAGAGCCGCGGCGCTCAGTTCTTCCGTGACCAGATCCGGAGTCGTCAGCCCCGGATCAATATCGGCCGTGACGCGCAGGCTGCGTTGGCGCTCGGTCCGATCGATCGTGGAAAAACCGCGTCCGCGTTCGACGGTGGCGACCTCGAGGAAGGGTATCTCAGCTCCGGCTGGAGTGCGAATCCGCATGTCTTCTAAGGCAGCCAATCCCGTGCGATCACTAGCGGGATAACGCAGCATGACATCGACTTCGTCGCGCCCGCGCTGGATGCTTTGCACTTCCTCGCCATACAGGGCTTGCCGCACCTGCCGCGCCAGATCAGAAAGGCTGAGCCCCAGCGCTTCCCCTTGAGGAGTCATGGCCAATTTCCATTCTCGCTTGCCTTCTCGGTAAGTGTCTTGCGCGGAAAGCACGCCGCCAATTCCCTCGAGCGCGTGCACGAGTTCCGCGCTCGCGAGTTGCAGGTCTTGGAGGTCGGGGCCCGAGAGACGGATGTCGACGTCGCCACCGCCTCCGAGCAGGTCCGAGTTGAACACCACCTCCTCCGCACCCGCGACCGAACCAGCGCGTTCTTGCCAGAGCAGAGCCAACTCAGTCGACGACAGCTCGCGTTCTTCTGCCGAAAGCAGCTCAAGATTGACCTCGGCCAGGTGCGCGCCAGAGAATCGCTGGGTCACACCGCCCGTCGCACTTGATTGCTTCTCGCGATAGGGCTGCCCACCGATCGCAGTGGCGATGTTGGTAATCAGTGGCTTGCCTTCCTCGTTCTTGAGCTCGGCTTGTAGCTCCCGCGCAGCTTGCTCAAACCCCGCGATCGCCATTTCGGTGATCGGGAGAGGAGTTCCAAGTGGCATGGTTAACTCGACGGCGACGTTGTCGGCCTCAATCGCCGGGAAGAAGTTGAATTTGACTCGTCCGCTTCCGGCGTAGGCAGCGGTGAAGACCAGAATGGCGATCGCAAACGCCAGCGTGGCATAGCGCCAATTCGTCGCGACCCGCAGCATCGGCTCATACGCCTTCTTGATGAAGGACTCGAGCAAGCGATTGACGCCGTTCTGCACGCGCGCCCAAACCCCCGGCTTCTTCTTGCCATCCTCACGCGGCAGGTGGCGCAAGTGTGAGGGAAGGATGAACAGCGATTCCACGAGGGAGAAGATCAGACAAGCGATGACGATCAGGGGGATGTTGCGCGAAAACTGCCCCATGCTCCCGGGCATGAAGAGCATCGGAAGAAAGGCTACCATCGTCGTAAGCACGGCAAAAATCACCGGCACGCTGACCTCTTGCGTTCCGTCGATCGCGGCTTGTTCACCGCTCTTGCCCATTTGCCGATGGCGGTGGATGTTCTCCGCGACGACGATGGCGTCGTCGACCACGATCCCGAGCACCGTGATAAAAGCCATCAATGAAATAAGGTTGATCGAGACGCCCAATGAGGGCATCAGCGCAGCGCTGCCCAACAGGGCGATAGGGATGCCGAGCGTCACCCAAATCGCAAGGCGCAAACGAAGGAACAGCGACAGAGCGAGCAGCACGAGCAGCAGACCTTGCTGTCCGTTCTTGAGCATCAATCCTGTGCGCTCTTTCAGCCAGCGTGACTCATCGGCGAACACATCCAAGTGCAGACCGGGCGGCAGCTCTTGCTGCTTGGCCTCGACATAAGCGCGCGCTTGCTCCGAAAGTTCGAGCGCATTCTGTTCGCCGACGCGATACAGGCGCAGCATGACCGCGGGGGATCCGTTGAAGCGTGTCGATTGATCGGTCTCAGCGAAGCCATCGACGACCTGAGCAACGTCTCCAATGGTGAGCCGCGTGCCGTCCGGCAAGCTGCGTAAAGGGAGGTCGGCAAACTGCGGCGCGTCGTAGGCCTGGCCTTTGGCGCGCACCAAAATCTCGCCGCCGCGGGTGCGCAAGCTTCCCCCGGGTAGATCGAGGCTGGCGCGTCGCACCGCGGTCGCGACTTCGTCGAAGCTCAGCTTGAACTCGCGAAGTGCTTGCTCGGAGACTTCGATCGAGATCTCGTAGGGGGGAGCATTGCTTAGCTCGACTTGGGTAATCGCGTCCTGCTGCTGCAAGCCACTGCGTACTTCCTCGGCGAGTAACCGCAAGCCCAACAGGTCCTCGCCGCCCCAAACTGCAATCTCAAGGACTTGCTGATTGAGTTCGACCAAGTTGATGATCGGTTCTTCGGCTTCCTCGGGAAAGGTGTCGATGCGATCGACTTCCGCCTTCACTTCGTCGAGAAACTCCTGGGGATTCGTCGAAGCAAGGTATTCGACAGAGACGGTGCCAAAGTTCTCATTGGCCTGGGCGGTGATGCGCTCGACTCCGGAGAGTCCCTGCACGGCCTCTTCGATGCGCATGCAAATTGCCTCCTCGATCTCTTCGGGCGAGGCGCCTGGATAAGAGACGCTGACCGAGACCATTTCCTGTTGGATGGCCGGCACGACTTCCTGTTTCAGCCCACCAATCGTGGCAGCACCCACAAGGAGGACCGCGACCATCGTGACGTTGGCCGCAACGGGGTTGCGAATGAACCAAGCAAGCGCGGCGTGCATCGTTATGCCTCGGTCGAGGTGCGGAGAGGCATGTCGGGCACAATCGTGACCAAGGGCGTCGTGATCAACTGATCTCCATCACGGAGTCCCGAATCGATCAGCACTTCATTGCCGGTACGCTGGAACGTCGTGACCGGACGAATCTCAAGCTTGTTCTGCGCGTTCAAGATCAAGACGGTGCCATCGTCGCGCAGTGCCGAGCGCGGAATGCTATGCAAGCTTGGCACCGTGCGCCCCTGAATCGTGGCTTGCACGAAGGTGCCTGGTACGAGCGCGACGGATCCGCCATACGGCGCCTCGACACGGACCACCAAAGTGGCCATGCGATTGCGTGGATCCAGGCTGGCGCCGGTGCGCACGACTTGCCCTTGCCAAACCGCATCTGCGCCGGCGACTCGCGCCTGTAAAGTCACCGCAAGTGGGCGTGGGTCTTGGCCCAAACTCAGATCAAGGTAAGCGAGTTCGCTGAGTCGGACCGGAACCCGAACCTCGGCGGCGGCGCTATCAGCGAGGTGACAAAGCCCTTGTCCCGGAACGACGAAGGACGCCACGGTGATGGCGCGAGACTCAACGCGCGCATCGAATGGTGCGCGGATTTCACAACGATCCAGATCGCGTCGTGCCGCATCCAGCGCGGCTTGCGCAGCGCGAACATCGGCGTTGGCGCGGGCAAGCTGAGGCTCGCGAGCAACGAGTGCGGGGGGTGGACCTTCACCGTGTTCCGCCCAATCGGCACGCGCGATCTCCGCCTCGGCTTCTTCCAACTGCAGGGCGGCCTGCGCTTGTGCGAGGCGTGCTTCTGCCCCGGCTTCGGCGAGTTCATAGTCGGTCGAATCGAAGCGGATGAGGGGCGCGCCGCTGCGCACGAAGTCGCCCGCCTCAAGTTCGGGGGCGACCCAAATCACCCGAGCCGACACTTCCGCGACGAGTTGCACGTGGCGCGCGGCGAGTGCTTCGCCGTGACTCTGCACCTGCAGAGTGCGCGGCGCGGACTGCACGCTGATGAATTCCACCAGAGGCACCACGACTTCTGGCACTTGCGGTGGCACTTGCGGTGCCGTTTCATTGAGCCAGCGTGCTCCGGCAAAGCCGCCAAGCAGAATGCCGACAGGGACAAAGACTTTCAGGAGTGGAGTCATGTTAAGAGTCCGAATGGAGGCGGAAGCCACCGCCCAATGCGAGATAGAGGTCGACGCGGTTTTGCAGCAACGCGAGTTCCGCGCTGATGCGTGCGCTGCGCGCATCGAGCGCTGCCGAGCGGGTATCAAGCAGCGTGAGCAGCGATCCCGAGCCGCGTTCATAGCGGCGCAGAGACAGCTCAGACTGGCGAGTCGCACGCTGTTCGTTCAAGATCAAGTCATCGCTGAGGCTGCGCAGAACCGTTTCGCTTCGTAGCGCGGTCTCGACTTCACTCAGCGCAGCAAGGACATCGCGAACAAATGCCCAAGCTGCTTGCTCGCGCCCGGCTTCGCGGGCGGCGAGGTTTCCGCGCAAGCGTCCGCCTTCGAAAAGAGGGGCGGTGAGTCCACCGGCTAGACTCCAGACTCGAAAGTCCCCATCGAGCAAGTCGCCGATTGCATTGCTAGAGGTGCCCGCTGAGCTCGTGAGCGAGAGGCGGGGGTAAAGCGAAGCGCGCGCTTCTCGCTCCCTTGCCGCGGCCGCGTAATAGCGAGCTTCGGCTGCCGCCAAGTCGGGGCGACGGCTGAGCAGCTCCGCGGGGACTCCGGCGGGGATCGCATCCGGCAAGCTTGGTAGCACGCTCGCGCTTGCGGAGCTTGGCGCGGGACCATCTTGGGTTGCGGCAAGACCGTGCGGGTATTCGCCCAAGAGGGTTTGCCGGGCGCGTTCTTGGCCGTCGAGGCTCAACTCCAATTGAGCAAGTTGAGACTTCCACGCGGTGGCGACTTGCTCTGCGGCGAGCACTTGCGCTGCCGTCGCCGATCCCGCCTGATAGCGGGTTTGGAGGTGTTGGAGCCGTTGCGCTGCAAGTTGCGCTTGAGCCTGTGCGATGCGCAGCTGTTCGGCAACCTCGGCACGAGCAAGGAACAAGCGGACCGTTTGTCCAGCAAGGGAAAGGCGAGCGGCTTCCCAATTGGCTTGGCTGGCGAGGAAGTCCGACTCGGCGGCCTCGACGGCGGCATCGATCCTCCCCCAAAGGTCGATTTCCCAACCGAGATTCAGCGCAAGACCAAAGTTGTTGCTGGTAATCGAGATGACATCACCCGCGCCGGGGATAGGGAATCCGATCAGATTCTGTTGCGAACGGCCTGCATTCAAACCGATCGCAGCGCTTGGCCAGCGTGCCGCGCCGGCGACTCGGGCGAGAGCCTCTGCTTGACGCAGGGAAGCACCGGCAACTCGCAAGTCCGGGTTGGCTTCAAGCACGCGTGGAACCAACTGATTGAGTTCTGGTGAATCAAACTGTTGCCACCAATCGGCGTCGATCGCGATGCTGCCCGCTTCCGCGTTGCCTGTCCACTGCGACGGCAACGCCGTGGCGAGGTGTTCCTCCGGAGCAGCCACACGGCTTGCGCAAGCTGGAATGCAAGCAAGCAGAGCGAGTGAGAGGTGCGAGCGAGGAGTTCGCATGGCTAGGCCGGTGCGCGAAAACCTGCTGCGCAGAAAGCAATCAACTCGCTGAGCACACGATCGGGATCGTTCAAGCGCACACTTCCTTGAGTCAGGGCCGTCGCCAGGCGGTCGCCATCGGACAAACTGTGCAACATGGCACCCTTGAGAAACATGCTGCGGGCAAGAAGCGAGGTGTCGTCCAGATGGGGGGCGAGAGGGCGGATCACCGCAAAGAAGCGTTCGGCGACCGGAGCAAAAATACGCACCAAGGCTTCAATCAGCTCGGGAGTCGGATCCTGGTGCAAGCGTGAGAGCAGGGCGGGGTAATCCTCACCGCCCTCGTCGAGAAACCGCCGCACCGCCGGAGCCAAGAATGCTTTGAGAACCGCTTCGAGTTGCGGCGGAGTGTTGTTGGCCTCGGCTTCGGCTTCCAGTTTGTCGAGCATGGCCAAACGCTCGCGATTGAGCTCGCCTACGTGCTGCTCAAGGATCTGAACCAACAGGCTGGCCTTGCTACCAAAGTGGTAGTTCACCGCCGCAAGGTTCGCGCCGGCGAGCTCGGTGATCTCGCGCACAGAGATCCCACGAAAGCCCTTCGCGGCGAAAAGAACTTCCGCCGCCGCGCGCAACCGGTCCTTGGTGTCTGGGGAGTTCATGCGGACGATTGTATCAAACGAACGTTCGACGCGAGTCTGGCCCCCTTGAGTGTTGGAATCGTTCCGGGAGCCCTGAGCCGGCCAGGGTTTCGGTGCGCATTCTCAATCAAGCGAGCCTGATTGAGAGAAGACCCCGAAGCGCAGCGTTTTCAATGACTTAGGGCCGCCATCCCACACTCAAGGGGGCCAGATTCAATGTTGGCACCGGGGGCAAAAATAGCTCGCACGCTGCCCGAGAACCGCGCGCCGGATCGGGCCGCCACATTTCCCACACGGCTGTCCTTCCCGGTCATAGACCTGCAGGCTCTGCACGAAGTAGCCAGGCTCGCCTTCGCTGTTGAGGAAGTCACGCAAAGTCGTGCCGCCATCCTGAATGGCTTCGGCGAGCACGTCTCGGACCTCGGCCGCGAGGCGGTCCCATCGAGCTGCGGCAATCCGCCCGGCTGCTCGGCTGGGGCGAATCCCCGCACGGAACAGCGCTTCATTGGCGTAGATATTGCCAACTCCAACCACGACCTGATTGTCCATCAGGAATGGCTTCACCGCGATCTTGCGGCCGGCAGCGGCGCGCGCGAGATGGCCGCCGTCAAAATCGGGTCCGAGCGGTTCCGGCCCGAGTTGAATCAAGCGTGGGTGGAGCTCGGCGGGCTCGCTGGTCCAAAGCAGAAAGCCAAAGCGTCGCGGATCGTGATACCGAAACTCAAGATCACGGCCAAAGCGAATCCGAACATGATCGTGTTTGCGAAGTTCGGTCGTGGGCGGGCAAACCCGCATCGAGCCGGACATGCCCAGGTGGCCAATCAGGGTGCCGTGGCCAAACCGAAACAGCAGGTACTTGGCGCGTCGGTCAATGGCGCGCAAGCTTCGGCCTTTCAGCAAGCGGGCCAGGTTGTTTGGCACGGGCCAACGCAATCGTGCGTCGAGGACCTCAACCTTGCCAACACGCTTGCCGACCAAGTGCGGTTCCAGGCCGCAGCGGGTGGTTTCGACCTCGGGGAGTTCCGGCACGCTGGGGCCTACGTATCTGCGGCGGAATCCACGCCACATTCCTTTTCAAGAAAGTAAATCATGACGTATTCCTCGGCGGTGCGGCGTGGTCCCGGTTCATTGCGCAATCGCCGCGCCGATGCCTGCAGATGCCGCTCGCGGAAAAAGCGATACGCGCGCACCCCGGCGTGGCCGGTGTCATTCTCGGGGGTCACCAAGCCAAGCGCTTGGCGTGCTTCCTCAGGGCTCATGCAGGTGCGTCCTTCTTCTTCCATCAACTGAACCAGCGATCGGATCGCTTCGGTCGGGACGCCGATCAAGAACTCTTGGAAAGCTCGGGCTTCATCTTGAGTGGGATTCGGACGCGCGAAGTACTCGACAAATTCGAGGTCGCATCCGGCCTGAAGCAGGCGCATCATTTCCGAAACTCCCAGGGTTGTGCCAACGCTCACGCGAATCCGGCGACGAGCGCTCCAAGTTGCTTGCAGCAACGGGAAGAAATCGCGCACTGCCCAATGCAGGTAATTGCCCCAAATCCCAACGAGTTTTTCGACCGCACAGGTGCGTAGTTCGCAGGGTTGACCGAGGTCGCGCGCGATTGAACCCAGCACTTCCTCGGCAAGCAGTGTGTAGACACAGCCGTGCAGCCATTCGTCGACCTCGACACGTACCGCGTCCAATTCGGCCTTCGAGTCAGGCTCGACGCAAATACTGCCGACCTCTCCGGCGAGATAACCAATCATGCGCCAAAAATTCAATTCAGCGACGACCAGGGTGCGACCCACAATGGCGCGCGTGGGAACAAACAACTCGTAGTTCGAGTCATCGGCTTGAGCAAGGTGCTCGACCAAAGTGTCCAGGCTGCGTTCCCGCACCCCGAGTTTTTTCTCGTGCAAGATCGCGGGGTAGGCCTCGAGGGCGACCGCAACGCTTTCGACGCGTGCGACGCCCTTGGCCATGCGTCGGAGAAAGTCGTTTGCCTTGGCATGACCGCTTGCTTTAATCTGATGCCAGAGTTTCTCCAGCGTGCTCCGCTCAGGAGCGGAAAGCGAGTCGATCGGGCCGAAGACAAGTTGCGGATCGCTCATCAGGCTAGGTATGGAAGAGTCGATCGCCTGCATCGCCTAAGCCAGGCACGATATAGCCCCGTTCATCGAGTCGTTCGTCGAGGCCGCACAAGTGAACGGGAATATCAGGATGAGCTTGATTCAACGCGGCAACCCCTTCCGGGGCACCGAGCACGCCAAGGAATTTGATGCGTTTGGCTCCCCATTCCTTTAATGCCGAGATCGCAGCGATCGCCGACCCTCCGGTCGCAAGCATCGGGTCGAGCACCAAGCAAAGATCCTCGACGACCGATTCCGGAAGCTTGTTGTAATACGGCACGGGGACCAGCTTTTCCTCATCGCGGTAGAAACCAAGATGGCGGACTGCGGCATGCGGAAACAGCGGGCTCAAGCCGTCGGCCATGCCCAATCCTGCCCGCAAGATGGGAATCAGCGCGATGCTTTCGCTGAGTCGCGTGCCTTGGCACTCGGTCAGTGGCGTGCGCACGGTGCAGGCTTCGGTGGCGAGGTCGCTGGTCGCTTCGACACCGAGCAACAACGCGAGTTGTTTGATCAACTCACGGAAGTCATCCGTGGGAGTATCCTGGGCCCGCAGCCGAGTCAATTTGTGCAGGATCGCCGGATGGTGCGACACGAAGGCCTGCGGCATGGCGTCAGGATAGCGATGGAGCAGCCCGAAGCGAACATGGAACAGCAGGGAACCGCGAACGAATCGGTCGATTGGGTCGAGGTCTACCAAGGCTCGCGCTACGCCTTCCCGGCCGGCGAGGCCTGGCGGGTCTTTGCGCTCGACGGCGAAGAGGAGCCCTACCTTGATCTAGAGCGTTCCGTCACCTTGATCACCGCCTGGAACCCGAATTCTAGTGAACAGGAACCGGCATGGAATGCGCACGCCAATGCGCGTCTCGCCGAGGCGCTGGTCGAGGCGGGCGAGGAATTCGAAGCATCCTGGGGTGCTTCGCTCCCGCGAGTGGAGCCGGCGTGGCGAGAAGAGGGGTTTGCGGTCTACGGTTGGACCCGAGAACAGGCCAGCAAGTGGGGGCAGCGTTTCGGGCAACGCGCGGTGGTTTATCTCGACCCGGAATCGGTCGAGCTGGTGTTCTGCGCCGAAGCCTGGGCAGTGGTTTGCGGATTGCGGCGTTTCCCGGACCAGCCTCGCGTCGACGCCTCGGCCGGCTCGTAGAATGCCCAGCATGCTGCGCCGCACGGTAGACCGAGTCGCTGCGGATGCCCGCGCGGCCTCCTTTCGGACCCGATCGATCAAGAAGGAAGCCAAGCTCCAGGGGCTTCGCATGGTCGTTTCGATGACCGACTTGACGACGCTCGAAGGCAAGGACTCTCCGGGCAAGGTGCGCGGGCTTTGCCGCAAAGCCGTTCAACCTGGTGCCGCTCTGCAAGGCGTGCCTTCGGTTGCGGCAGTATGTGTTTACCCAAGCTACGTTGCGCTCGCCAAAGAGTGTGTGGCGGGCAGCGGGGTGCAAGTCGCAAGTGTCGCGACCGCGTTTCCGAGCGGCCAAGCTCCACTCGATCTGCGCTTGGAGGAAGTGCGCCGGGTCGTCGAGGCGGGAGCCGACGAAGTCGACATGGTGATTTCGCGCGGCGCGCTGTTGGCCGGCCAAATTCAACAGGTCAGCGATGAGATTCGTGCGATCAAGCAAGCTTGCGGTCCTGCGCATCTGAAAGTGATTCTCGAGACCGGCGAACTCGAAACCTATGACCTGGTGCGCACGGCGAGTGATTTGGCGATCGAAGCGGGTGCCGATTTCATCAAGACTTCGACGGGCAAAGTCGCGCCGGCGGCGACCATGGGCGTCACTTTGGTCATGCTCGAAGCCATTCGAGATCACTACCGATCGAGTGGAGTGCGCATCGGCATGAAGCCAGCAGGCGGGATTCGCACGGCCAAAGAAGCGCTGCACTATCTGGTCATGGTCAAGGAGACCCTGGGCGACGCCTGGCTTGATCCGAGTTTGTTCCGATTCGGCGCGTCTTCGCTGTTGAATGATGTTCTGCTGCAGTTGAACAAACAAGAAACTGGCGTCTACGCCGCGAACTACGACGTCTCGAGCGAATGAGCAATACGACCTCCACCTGGGATTACGCCCCTGCTCCCGAGTCCGCACCGTGTGCGATTGCGGATGAGTACGGCTTGTTCATCAATGGCGAGTTTCGCCCGGCTGCGGATGGCCGCACGCTCGAGTCGATTGAGCCCGGCACCGGAGAGGTGCTCACACGCTTTGCGCTTGCGAGCCCTGCCGATATCGATGCTGCCGTCGAGGCGGCTCGAGCTGCGCAACCGGCGTGGGCCGCTCTGCCAGCGCGGGAACGCGGCAAGTATTTGTTCCGAATCGCGCGCCGTTTACAAGAGCGCGCCCGCGAGTTCGCGATCCTCGAGACGCGCGACGGTGGCAAGCCAATCAAGGAAGCGCGTGATGTCGACATTCCGGAAGCCGCAAAGCACTTCTTCTACTACGCCGGCTGGGCGGACAAGCTTGATTACGCCTTTCCCGGAAGGAGCGCGGCACCGGTCGGGGTTTGCGGACAGATCATTCCGTGGAACTTCCCGCTCTTGATGGCGGCATGGAAGTTGGCGCCTGCCCTGGCCTGCGGAAACACGGTCGTTCTGAAGCCCGCCGAGACCACCCCGTTGACGGCGTTGCGTCTTGCCGAGGTCCTGCAAGAGGTGGGTTTGCCGCCGGGCGTTGTCAACATCGTGACCGGAGCGGGGGAAACGGGAGCCGCCTTGGCGGCCCACCCGCAGGTCCACAAACTCGCGTTCACCGGCAGCACCGAAGTTGGCAAGAAGCTTGCTGCGATGGCCGCCGGCACCGGCAAACGACTCACGCTTGAGTTGGGCGGCAAATCCCCGCATATCATTTGCGAGGACGCGAGCCTGGACCAAGCGGTCGAAGGCATCGTGCAAGGCATCTATTTCAATCAGGGACATGTGTGTTGCGCCGGTTCTCGATTGCTGGTCCAAGAGAGCGTGCAAGACGAGGTGCTGCAGAAGCTCGCGGCTCGGATGCAACAGCTACGCGTCGGGGATCCGCTCGATAAGAACACCGACGTCGGCGCGATCAACTCGGCGGAACAGCTGGCAACGATTCAGCGCTACCTCAAGATCGGAGTCGAAGAGGGCGCAGAGCTCCACGTTTCCGGGGCCGACCTTGCCCTGCCCACGGGTGGCTACTACCAAAAGCCAGCGTACTTTTCCGGTGTGCAGCCGGCTCATCGCGTTGCGCGCGAAGAGATCTTTGGGCCGGTACTCGCGGTCATGAGTTTCCGCACACCGGAAGAGGCGGTGCAGCGCGCCAACGATACGCCGTACGGCCTAGCCGCTGGCATTTGGACCGACAAAGGATCCAAGATGTTCGCGCTCGCATCCAAGCTGCGCGCCGGGGTGATCTGGTGCAACACCTACAACCGCTTCGACGCGACCTCGCCGTTTGGCGGATTCCAACAATCCGGATTCGGCCGGGAAGGCGGACGCCACGGCTTGAAGGCCTACCTCCAGCTGCAAGCCTGGGAGACGACCAGTGACTGAACGACTCCCGATCTTAAAGACTTACAAACTTTATTTGGGCGGCGCCTTCCCGCGCACCGAGTCGGGGAGAACCACCGTCGTTGAAGATGCGCAGGGTCAAGCGCGGGCGCACTTGTGTCGCGCTTCGCGCAAGGATTTCCGCAACGCGGTGGTGGCCGCGCGCAAGGCGCAACCAGCCTGGGCGGGGCGCAGTGCGTACAACCGAGGCCAGATTCTCTATCGCATGGCAGAAATGCTGGAAGGCAAGGCGAGCGAGTTCGTCGACGCCTTGGCGGCAAGTGTGCCGGGCGGAAGCACCCGCGCCCGCCGCGAAGTCGATGCAAGCGTGGACCGTCTCGTCGCCTTTGCCGGTTGGTCCGACAAGTACCAGCAGATTCTCGGATGTCAGAATCCGGTGGAAGGCCCGTTCCATAACTTCAGCATTCCCGAAGCGACCGGTGTGCTGGCAGTGGTGGCGCCGCAGGAAGAACCATTGCTCGGCTTGATCAGCTTGCTCGCTCCGGCACTGTGTTCCGGCAACACCGTGGTGGCACTCGGCAGCGAATCACACCCGCTCGCAACGGCGATCTTCGGGGAAGTCTGTGCGACTTCCGATGTGCCTGCGGGCGTCGTCAATCTGCTGACGGGGCAGCGGGCAGAACTGCTGGAACAATTCGCCAGTCATCGCGATGTCGATGGCATCAGCGCGGCAGGCTGCAGCCCGGACGAGAAGCGTGTGCTTGAGCTTGGCGCAGCTGGGAACCTCAAGCGTGTGCAGGTGCTCGCCCTCAACCAAGAACAAGATTGGTACAACGCGCAGCAACGAGAATCGCCGGACACGATCGAGGCCTTCGTCGAAATCAAAACCATCTGGCACCCTTCCGCGAGCTGAACCCACATGCGTCTCTACGGCAATCATCTCTCCGGCAATTGTTACAAGCCCTGGGCGATCGCACGCCTGCGCGGGCTCGAGCTTGACTACCAAGAAGTGGACATCCTGAAGGGCGAAGCCAAAGCCGAGAGTTTCCGCCATCGCAATTTGGATGGGCGCGTCCCGGTGCTGGAACTGGATGACGGCCGTTGTCTTCCCGAGTCGAACGCGATTCTTTGCTACCTGGCCGAAGGATCGGACTATCTGCCGGCCGACCCATGGCAGCGCGCGGAAGTGATGCGCTGGCTTTTCTTCGAGCAGAACGCGCATGAACCCTTCGTCGCCAGCTCACGCTTCTTGCTGGCTCTTTCCGGCGAGCCGGAGAAACACGCGGCCCGGATTGACATGCTGCATGGCCGCGGAGAGGAAGCACTCGCCGTGCTCGACCGGCAACTCGGGCAGGCGCCCTGGCTAGCCGGCGGTCGCTTCAGCGTCGCCGACTTGGCGCTCTATCCCTATACCTCGGTCGCAGATGAGGGTGGATTCTCGCTAGAACAGTATCCATCGATTCAGGACTGGGTGTCCCGCGTTGAGTCGATTCCCGGCTTGCCGCCTTTTTCTGCCTTCCTAGCCGGAACCTAAGCCCAAACCGATGGTTGCGCTCCCCATGTTCTCCCTGCTGATCCTCTCCCTGCCGGTTTTTCAAGAACCGGCCCCGGACTCGGCTCCGGCGGCTTCCGTCGAAGCCCCTGAATCCGAAGCCATGGCAGCCTTGCGCAAGCGAGTTGCCGCACTTGGCGAAGCCAAGTCTTATGCCTTCCGCATGCTGACCACTTCGGAGAATTCCGGAATGGGTGGCGGTCGCGGAGGTTTTGGTGGCGGAGCAAACCGCCAGCAGCGCGGCGGTGACGCCGCGGGGCAAGATCGTCCGCAGCGTGGTGGTGACGCAAGCGGCGAAGGTCGACCCCAGCGTGGCGGCGATGCAAGCGGCGAAGCGCGTCCACAGGGTCAAGGTCGCGACGCGGACGCAACCGCTGCGCAGGAACCCGCAGCGCCGCAGCCTTGGGAAGGCGTCTACCAAACCGGCAAGCCCGTCTTGATGAAGCGCGGTGAGCTGCAGGTTGCGAAGAATGCGGATCGCATGGCGATGAAGACCGGCGAAGGCGTTTGGACCGCCATGACCATGCCCGGCCGAGGCGGCCAAGGCCGTGGTCAGGGTGGAGCGCAGGGTCGAGGGGGCCAAGGTGGCTTCGGCAACATGGACCGCACGCAGTTGCGCGCCCTGTTCGAAGTCCGTTCGGTGCAACTGCCGCACGAGGCTCTCGCCTCGATTCTTGAGTCGATCGATGCGGACAAGTTGGTGCGTGAGGAGAAACTCGGCTTAGTGGTCTTCCACGGCCCCTTGACCGAAGAAGCCGCGATTCGTCTCGCCATGGGCGGGCGCAGCATGCGCGGCCGCGGGGGCCGAGGCGGGAATGACTCGCAAGCACAAGGCCCGATCATGCTCGGCAAGGGCACGGTTCGGATCGCCTTCGCTCCGGATGGAAAGACGATCGATCTGAAGATTGATGCGGAAATGGGCGGGACTTTTGGCGAGACCGAGTTCACGGCCAGCTCCAAGAGCGAGATCCGTGCCGCCAAGATTGGCGAAGCCACGATGGAGATCCCAGCTGCTGCCACCAAGGCGCTCAGCACCGATCCTTCGCTCGAAGAAGAGTTCTAAGCGAGCCCTCTCGGTTTGACGCTCGGCAGGCGGCCCCGCAAGATGGGGCCGCCTGTTCTGTTTTTGTGCAGCGCACCCCCCGATGAGTTTGCAAGCCACCCCTGAGCCCTCTGAAACCTCGCGTTCCGCCTCGGACGATTTCGGCACGCGCGTTCGATCGCACGTCGCACGCACCGTCGTCGGGCAAGAAGAGGTCGTCGAACGCGTCTTGATCGCCTTGCTGACGGGCGGCCACCTGCTGCTCGAAGGCGTGCCCGGGATTGCCAAGACCTTGCTGGTGCAGTCGGTTGCGAGCGCGATTGATTTGCATCATGGTCGGATTCAGTTCACGATCGACCTCCTGCCGTCGGACATCCTCGGATCGGAGATCCTTGACCCGACCGCGAATGAGTTTCGGATTCACCAGGGTCCGATCTTCACCAACTTGCTGCTCGCGGACGAGATCAATCGTGCCTCGCCGAAGGTGCAGTCGGCACTGTTGGAGGCGATGCAGGAACGGCACGTCACGATTGGAGAAAAGAGCTTCACCCTGCCCACTCCGTTCTTGGTCATTGCAACCCAGAACCCCGTTGAACAAGCCGGCACCTTTGAACTACCCGAAGCACAGCTCGACCGCTTCATGCTGCGGCATCGCTTGACCTACCCCACGCAAGCAGACGAGCTCGAGGTCTTGAATCGGGTGATTGGATTGGGGCTGAAGAAAGATGGCGATGGGGCGGTTCCGATGACTTCTTTCGATGCGATCGAAAAGGAATCTCCACTGCACAAGGCTGACCTGACGGCCGCGATGGCTGCGGTACAGAAAGTGCATGTGTCGGAAGTCTTCCTGCGTCACTGCGTCGAACTGGTCAATCTGACTCGCCAGTCGCCGGACATTGAGTTGGGTGGGTCTCCGCGTGCGAGCATCGCCCTCGTTCAGGCATCGCGTGCGCGTGCTTGGTTACATGGACGCGATTATGTGGTGCCCGAAGACCTGTTTGTCTTGGCAGAAGACGTGTTGCTTCACCGCATGCGCCTGACGTACGAAGCGCTCGCGCGCGGTCGCACTGACCAACAGGTCCTGCAAGAGCTCTTGACCCACCTGGCCTAGCCGATGGGATTCTCTGCGCACGCAGCGTCGGGGCTTGACCGCCCGGAAGAGCTGGCCGAACGCCAGTTCGAGTTAATTGTTCGTCGGCTCGCCGACGACCTTGCTTACGGAGCCGATGCATCGCGTTTCGTCGGTTCCGGAATCGAGTACGCGCAAACGCGCCCGTACGTTCCTGGGGACCCGGTGCGACAATTGGATTGGCGGGTGAGCGCACGCACAGGCAAGCCGCACATCAAGGAATACGAAGCGATGAAACGGATTCCGAGTTGGTTGGTTGTGGACACGTCTGAGTCGATGTTTGTGCAGTCCACCGCGCTGTCGAAGCATGGCCTGGCGGTTTGGCTTGCCGCGGCCCTCGGCCTGGTCGCGTTGCGCCGGCTCAGCCCAGTTGCCATCGTGAGTGGTGGCGACCGCCCCGGCGACACGCGTCCGAGTTTGCTGCGTGGGCGACTCTGGAATGGATTGGATCGCATGCGCATGCGGCTCGCTCCCGAGCCGACGATGATCGCCGAGGTGATTCAAGATTTGGCGATGCGCTCGGTGCAGCGTGGCTTGTTCGTCGTGATTTCCGATCTGCACGCTCCGGGGGTTCTGCACGCCCTCAAATTGACGGCGCAGCGCCATGACGTGGTGGTACTCCAGCCGATCGATCCGGCCGAAGTGTCGGGCGCCCCGGCCGGCTATTTCCGAGCCGCCGAAGCGGAGACCGGGCAGAGTTTCTTAGCGGGTGCCGGGGCCGGTTGGCTGGACGGCGAGCAGGGCTTCGGCCCCGAGCTCGCGGGGGCGGGCGTGGATCACATCGCTTTGCCGACCGATGCCGACGTGATTACGCCGCTGCAGCGTTTCCTTGCCATGCGTGGCCAGTCGGGAGGTGTGGTTTGAGGTCATCCCTACTTGCTCTGCTTTGCGCAGCGGTTCTGGGCCTCACTGCCTCGGCGCAAGAGCCGCAAACACAAACCACGATCGGAATCGAAGGGCGGGTCGTCGTCGAGCATCAAGGCGAAGCGCTGGTCCCGATCGAGGCCGGCGAGGATGCCGTCATGCTGCTGCGCATCGGCGAGGTCGAACAACTTGAGGATGCGCGCTGGCGCACCGAGTTGCGTTTCCTCGCGCGGCGCCCCGGCACTTTCGATCTGCGCGAGTCCTTGAGCTTTGGCCCAGATCGTCCGGTCGGAGACTCCATTCCCGCGATCCTCGTGCGAGTGGATTCCTTGCTTCCCGAAGATCACCTAGGCGATCTCGACAGCATTCCTGGCCTGGATGGCCCGGGCGAGGGTGGGTTTCGCACGATCTTTCGCGTCGCCTTGGCCCTGTGGTTGATCCCCGCAATCGCCTGGCTGATTTGGCGTTGGCGCAATCGGCCGCGTCCCGAGCCAGTGATCGTCGAAGTCATCCCTACCTTGGCCGAGCTCCTGCAGCCTTTGGTGCAGCAAGCGATTGCGGGCGAGCTCGATCTCGAAGGCCAAGCCCGGCTGGAACGATTGCTGCTGGGGTACTGGCGTGAGCGCTTGGGCTTGCAGGCCGAATCCCAAGCACAGGCGGTGCGCGCGATGCGTCAGCATGCCGAGGCGGGGGAACTGCTTCGGGCCGTGGAAGCCTGGTTGCATCGGCCTGATCATGCGCCGGCCGATCAGGCCGAAGTGCAGAACTTGTTGGCGCGTTATCAAGGCGTTGCGGCCACCGACCAACTCGAGGGGGCCGGCGCATGATGTTCGCCCACTCGTGGGCACTCCTGTTCTTGGCTGTGCCGGTTGTGCTCTTGCTTTGGGAGTGGGGCTGGCGACAAGATCGCATTCCGTTTCCGATCGACCACGCTCAGCATCGCAAGCGCAAGGTCCTTCGCCTGAGCCTGCGTGCCGCGGCCGGATTGCCAGCATTGCTGTTGGCTAATGGCGTGCTCCTGTTGGCCGGCCCGCAGCGTTTGAGTGATCCTCGGGATGAACGTGAACTCACAAACATCGAAATCTGTCTCGACGTTTCCGGCTCGATGGGGTGGCCCATCTCGACCGGGGCCAATCAAGTTCGGTACGAAGTCGCGATGGATGCGATCGGCCGGTTCACCGAAGCGCGCAAAGGGGATGCTTGCGGCTTGACGATCTTCGGCGGTGAAACGGTGCGCTGGACTCCGCTAACTCGCGATCTGGATGCAATTCGACTGGCGACGCCCTTCCTCGATCCGAATACGCAACCGATTCACATGCGTTCGACGCGCATCGGTGGCGCATTGCGCGCTTGTTTGGCGACTTTGACCCAACAGGAAGAAGGCGATCGCATGATCGTGCTGATTTCCGATGGTCAAAGCTCCGATCTCGGTGGGGGTGCGGCTGGCGAAATTGGTCGCGAGTTGCGCGACGCCGAGATCAGTCTGTTTGCGATTCATATCGGCGACGGCGAAGCCCCCGCGCAGCTCTCGGAAGTTGTTGGTCCTACCGGGGGCGCGGTATTCGCCGCGCATGACCGTCATGCACTGCAGCAGGTCTTCGATGAAATCGACACGATGAAGCTAGCCAAGCTGAAGCCGAGCGCTCCCAAGCCGGTGGATTGGTATCGCCCCTTCACGCTTGCGGCTTTGTTGTTGCTGAGCTTGCATCTACTCGCGCAATTCGGATTGCGCTATCTGCCATGGTGATCGGCTTCGAAGATCTTCGGCTCGCGTTGTTCGCAGGCCTGATTGCGGGAGCCCTGGCGCTGCTCGGCGAGTGGCTGCACGCGCGCAGACTTCGGCGGGCGCGATTCCTCGCCTTCGGCCCGGCAGGTCATGCGAAGCCTTGGGTCGCGGTGGTACCCCTTGTTCGCTGCCTGGCGGTGGCAAGTTTGGCCTTTGCTCTGGTTGTGTTGCACGAGTTCCGGGCCGAGGGCGATGAGGAGATCGATCCGGATCAGGAACCTTCCAAACATCTCGTCATCGCCTTGGACGTTTCGCCGAGCATGTACCTTGAAGATTCCGGCCCGAGTGGCCGGGATAGCCGCTGGGAGCGAGCCCGCGATCTGTTGACCGCCGTCATGCAGAGGCTCGACATGGAGCAAACGCGCGTCAGCGTGATGGCCTTCTACACCGAAGCGAAACCGGTTGTGATCCGCTCCTTCGACATGGGCGTGGTGCTGAATGTGCTGGACGGACTGCCCTTGGAGCACGCCTTCGAAGTCGGCAGCACACAACTGCAGGCGGGGGTGCAGGCTGCGATCGATATGACCCGTGGCTGGCCACCGGCGAGTACCACCTTGATCGTGGTGAGTGATGGCGATGCGGTCGGCGGCGCAACGATGCCGCGTCGCACCCCGGCGATTGCCGATGTGTTGGTGCTCGGAGTCGGCGATCCCTACCGCGGGGCCGAGGTCGCCGGCCGCACCTCGCGCCAGGATCACGAGTCCCTGCAGCGCCTCGCGGTCCGGCTCGAAGGTCGCTACCACGACGGAAATGCGCTTCACCTGCCGACTGATGTGGTCCGCGCTTTGACGGCATCTTTGCCTCAAGTGACGACAAAATCAGAGCTTAGGAACATTGCCCTAGCCTTGGTCGGGCTTTCCACCAGCCTGCTCGCTCTGATTCCCTTGCTGCTTTCCCTTGGGGGAGGCTCGCGTAGCAGCCGATCTGGGGTTAGGCTGGATCCTTCGCACTCAGGGCGTTCCGCCGCTTAAGAGTGTGCCCTTCTTTCTGATACGAACATGATTGCTCAACGCATCGCCCTTACGGCTTGGCTCATGATCCCCGTCGCTTTCGCGGCGTGGTACTTCGGCCCTGGCCAAGATTTACACGCGCGCGACCGCAGCGTGTCGGCTCTCGATCAGGCACGAGAAGCAGAACAGGCAGGCGACTGGAAAGCTGCTGTCGAGTTCTACGCTCAAGCCCAAGAAGCCTTGCCTGTGGATCGTGTGGACGCGCAGCAACGACTTGAGTTGGCCGGCGCCAAGGCTGCGATCATGGGCGGAGACATGTGGGGCGGCATCGAAACGCTTGAAGCACTGCTCGCAGAAGTTGACGGCAATGACGCCGAACTGGAAGAGGCCGTGCGCGCCGAGTTGGGCACGCAGCGCTACTTCGCCGCATGGTTGATGCGTCTAGAAGGTGGCGAGCCCGCCGACTGGAAGCCCGAAGCCGAACTGGCACGTCAGCAGTTCCGCTTATTGGCCGAGCAAAGCGACGCGGAAGTCGCGGAGTCCTTCAAGCGCAACGTCGAAGCCGTCGTGCGACTTGAGTACATGGACCTCTCGGAATTGTTGGCCCTGCCATTGCCGAAGAACTGCTCCAGCAACTGCGAAAACCTTTGCGAGTCGAAGTCCAAGTGCAAGGGCGGTCAATGCAAGAACCCGGGTGATGGTCGGAAGAAGATCATCAAGGACGGATCTGGAAAAACGCGCGCGACGGGCGCGGGTTCCTAACCCTTTTTCTGTACCGCCAAGACGAACATCACCGGAAGCGCACGACTTGGACTGCGTGGGCGAGCCTTGGGCTCGCCCTCTTTTTTTCCCCGGGGGCTCATGCGCAACAACCGGCTTCGCCGACCCGCGCAGTCGAACCAGCGCGGATTGCCTTCAACTTCGCGGTGAGCGAGGACGGTTCGCTTGAACCGATTCAAACCAGTGACGGAGCGCCGAACGGGCAGGATCCGGCCGCCGAAGCGCCGCCAACTCCGCTGCTGACGGCGATTCAAGCACAGCAATATCGCCGCACCTTGCAGGCGGTCTTTGAGGCGCGGATTCGTTTCGAACTGGGGGAGGACCCCGGGGACGCCATTGAGGCCGGAGCCCCAGCCGAGGGTTTGCCACCGGGATTGGTCATGCTGCCTCCCGATACTGGTCGAGAAGCGGGTGAACTCGAAGTCATCGAACCGGGGAGCGAGCCAGAGCTACCCAGCCCCGAAGAAGTCGAAGCAGCAGAGGCTGCGGCTGCCGAGGCCGCGGCCGCTGCCGAAGCAGAGGCTGAAGCTGCGCTGGAAGCAGCGCGCCATGCCGCTCGCTTTGAATTCTGGGTCATGGCCGGTGCCTGGCCGGAGCTGCAGCACTTCTTCGATCAAACGGCGGGCGACGATGGGGTGGCGATTTTTGCGCACATGCTGCAGCAGATCGCGAGCCAAGATCAGGTCATGCTGCCTGCTGAATGTTTGCAGCTTGCGGCTATGTCGCCGGCTCCACTGGAAGATGATCAGATTGATCAACTGGTGCAGTTGCTGAAGAACGCCGGCACTCGTGGTTCACTTGCCACCGTGCCGGCCCTGGTCGATGGTCATCCGCAGTTCTTGATTGATGACGAAGCGGGTCGCCGGCGCGGTGCGCGTTTGCTGACGGGGCTTGGTTTGGTGGACGCAATCGAAGCCTATCTGCCCGAGCTCGCCGAGAACGAAACGCGACCGAGCGTGCTGGCGCAACACGCACGCTTCCATCAGCACCTCGCGAGCCAAGCCGGTGATTTTGGCACGCGGATGGTGCATCTGAACCGTGCCTTTGATTTGCTGCGGCTCGCATTGAATAGCGAGGCGGCGGAGGCCTCGGACCGAGAAGAAGTCCTCGCCGTTGTGCTCGCGCTGCTGCCGGAACTTCCGGAATCCGGAGTCGAAGTATGGCGCGAAACGCTGTTTGCCGACGGTCGTGGTTTCGGGTTGACCGCTCTGTCGGGCGTGTGCAAGACGATGGAGACTTTTGAGCGAAACCGCACCTTGGCGCGAGATCGCGCCCCCGTGGTGCGCGAAGCCAAGGCGATGGGCGAGATTCTGGTCGCGCTCACTCCACCGGAGCGCGCGCACCTGTCGTCGGCTGCGCTTGGCATGGTCGGCATGCGTCTCGCGGCAGAGGCTGAGTTCTCGCTCGGCGCGAATCCGAACGACTACCGCTATTACCAGTACACCCAGACCGAAGGGCGCCTGCCGACCAATATCGAGACCTCCGAGCTTCTGCCATGGATGCCGAGCGTCGCGTGGATGGCACTGATCGATCCGGGCCTCGCCGAACGCTTGATGCGGATCCGCGTGCGGCTTGCCGCACAGGCCCGTTTGCCCGAGGACGCGCTCGAGACGGTCAGGCTTGCAGGGCAGCATCGCCCTGCCTTTGCGCAAGAACTCGCCGAGCTGTTTCTGAGCGAGTGGACGACCGCGCTGGAATCGCAGCGCGTCGCCGGGCTCGATCAGAATCAGGGGATCTTCTTCGTCAACGGAGTGCGTCAGGTCAATCCGGGTTCGGCGCCACTTACCCGTGCGCACCAGATGCGCAGTTTGTCGAAGCTCGCCGAGGTCCTGCGCTCGTTCGCCACTTTGGGGCTACAGCCGATGTCGCCCGAATCGTTGGTCGAGGGTTTTGCTGCCTGCCATAGTTCGGCGGAGGTCTATCAGGTTGCCGATATCGAAGGGCTGCTCGGTCCGATTGAGGAGATGCCCGCCACAATGGCGACGGCATTAGCCGACAATATGCGTCGCAACTTGGCTTCGCGTTGGGCTTCCAATCAGGTGCAGACTGCATCGGGGACCAAACGCAACCAGGCGCAGATGGAAGCGGAGCTCGAGCGGGGTTATCTCCTTGCCGAGCGGATTCTGCAGCGCTCCATGGACCAAGAGCCGGACGGTTGGCTCAACGTGCTGATTCGCGGCGCCTTGATGTTCGACTTTGCCGAGTTCAGTCATAAGCGCGATCCCGATTTGCGCGAGTATGCGCCGATTCGCGATAGCGCGTTTCTTTCCTTTCAACGTGCCGCGCAGTTGTACGCCGGCGCCCTCGAAGAGGGTGGGATCGCTCCGACCGCGCTGCCCTATACCTTGTGGTTTTCGGCGGCACTTGGCGCAAGCGAGCTAGGTTATCTGACGGCGAACACGCGTCCGGACAATGATCAGGTCGACCTCTTGCGCCTCGAACTCGGCAAGCTTGACGCGCTCAGCCAGGCCGGGCAATTGGACCTGTTTGCCGCGTGGGTCGAGAGCGTCAACGTTCCCTCGGTCATGAAGCCGCGCTTCCTTCGCCACGCGCTGCGCGTCTTAGAAGGGCACGAGCACCCGGCAGCCGCTGCGGCGGGCGCGCGCTTGCAACTCTATGACGAGCTCGTGCAAGAGGTGCTGCTCGTTGCAGAAATCGACGGCCCACCTGAGGTCGCGCCAGATCAACCCTTTGGGGTGCGTTTGAGCCTGCGCTACACCGCAGCGCTGGAACGGGAAGCGGGCGGGTTTGCCAAGTATCTGCAGAACCAAGTCTACGCTCCGGCAACCGGTGCACAGGTGGATTATCGCGATCGCTTTGAAGAGCAGGTGCGCGAGAAGCTATTCGAAGGCTTTGAAGTAGACGGCATCCATTTTCACCGCCCCGAGGTCGAAGACCGCGCGGTGGGCGTGCATGGTTGGATGGAAAAGCCGCTCGCCTACGTGGTCTTGCGTGCGCGTGACGCTGCCGTCGACCGCATCGCTTCGCTGCAACTCGACATGGACTTTTCCGATGGCCAAAGCACGGTGTTGTTGCCGGTGACTTCGTCGGTGGTGTTGCTTGATGCTCGGACATCCGAACTCGCCGCTCGACCGTATGAGAAGCTCGAGATCGAGCAAGTACTCGACGCACGCGAATGGGATGACCAGAAGCTGCTGCTTGAAGTGCGTGCGCGTGGGCGCGGTGTCCTGCCAGAGCTCGCTGCTCTGATTCCAGGGCTGGAAGCGATTGAGGGATTTGAGGTCGCAGAAGTCGAGAGCCACCCGTTGAACATTGCCGAACTCGACGCGGAGAGCACGCCGATCATGCCGCTGACCGAGCGCAGTTGGACGGTGCACCTCACACCGGCCGAAGTCTCCCAGGCTTCCTTCCGTTTCCCCGCGATCGCTTTGGCGAACGAGGGTTCCAGCTTGAAGCGGTATGACGACCTGGATTTGGTCGATGCGGACAGCACGGTTGGCTTGGACGCGAGTGTCCTGGGTGGCGGATTTCCGTGGTGGACTTGGCTGATTTTGCTCGGCGTGGTGGTCGTGGTTGCTTGGCTGCTGCGCACCAGTCGCCGCCCGACGCTGGAGACCAGCGTGGTCTTGCCCTTGCCAGGCAAAGTGACTCCGCTCAGTGCGCTTGCCTACCTGCGCAATCTGGGTGAAGTTTCACGGTTGCGCGAGCGCCCCGAATGGGGCGATGAACTGGCATCCGAGGTCGCGAGTCTGGAGCGCCAAGCTTTTGCGCCAGGTGGTGAGCAACCCTCTGAATCTGATCTGCGTGGAGTCCTGCAGCGCTGGCGGGATCGCGCGGTGGCTTGACGCAGATCCGTTCCGAGTGAGGCCTCCGGCTAGCTAGGCTGGGGGCATGCGGATTCTCCCCTGCCTCTTTGCCGCCGTGACTTGGGTCACGACGGCGCAAGCTCAAGAGCTCAGTCAGCCGAGCATTTTCGGCGATCACATGGTCCTTCAGGCCGACGCCTCCGTGCCGTTTTGGGGCGAGGCTGCTGCCGGCGCCGAGGTCCAGTTGCACGGCGGTTGGTGGGGCGAACCACAAAGCACCCAAGCAGACGCGGCCGGTGTCTGGAGCCTCTCGATTGATTCTCCTGGGAAAGGCGGCCCCTACACCATCGAGGTGCGCAGTGACGGCAAGAGCCTGAGCTACGAAGATGTGATTCTCGGCGAAGTCTGGGTTTGTGGGGGGCAGTCGAATATGGAATGGACCCTAGGCCCTGGAGTCGGTCCGGGCATTGCCAACTGGCAAGCCGAGGTGGCCGACGCGAACTATCCCAAGATTCGTTTCTTCGATGTGCCGCACAACATTGCCGCGAGTCCTCAAACCGACGCGGGCGGCGAGTGGAAGCTGGCGACTCCAGAGAATGCGCCGCTGTTTAGCGCGGTTGGCTACCTGTACGGCCGTCGCCTCCACAAAGAACTCGGCGTGCCGGTCGGCTTGGTCGGCTGCAACTGGGGTGGCACGCTTGCCGAGGCTTGGACGAGTCGCGGGACCTTGGAAGAGTTTGGCGAGTTCGAGGCCGGCTTGAAACAGATGGATGCGATCGCATTCGGTGGCGGGGATGAGTCCGCCTTCCGTAAGCGCCAGGCTTCGTGGTGGGAAGCACTTGCCAAAGTCGATCCGGGCAGCGGCCAAGCCGCATGGTGGGCGAAACAACCCAGCGACGCCGGCCCTTGGCAAACCGTCACCTTGCCGGGAACCTGGGAGAACAGTCAGCCGGGCACCTTCGACGGCATCGTGTGGTATCGCCGCACGATCGAGATCGGCGAGGACTGGGTGGGCGAAGACCTCCGTATGACCTTGGGCGCGATCGATGACTACGACACCACATGGGTGAATGGGGTCTTGGTCGGCCAAATGCATGAG
>JBDQJC010000048.1:0-25960 GCA_040264055.1 Planctomycetota bacterium | reverse complement strand
GGCGTCGGCCAAGTCCATCCGCGGGCTGGAAAGGCATGCGGCAATCTGGACGGTCTATCGCAACTATGTGCGGGGCGTGACCATCAAAACGAAAACGACCCCCGCGCAGGCGGCGGGGGTCTGTGCGCGACGCTGGTCGCTGAAGGAGGTGCTTCGTTGGCGCTGGCCGAGTCGGATGTCGGCCTAAAAACCAACACCCAAGGGGGCCAGATTCTGGTTAGGCAATCCGCTTAATGATATGCCACCCAAACGGAGAAGCCTTCTCGTCATATCCAGCAAGTCCGACTTCACCAACTTCGAGCGAGAACCCGACATCGCCAAATGCGGGGACCATCGCTGCGCGGGGGTGGGGGAGATTGGCGCTAGCATGGGCGGCCTCTGATTGAAGCTGTTCGACAAAGGACTGCATCTCGGCTTCGGCGTCGGAAGGCGGCACATCTCCATTCTGAACCTTGGCGATGAGCTCTTGCTCCTTTTCGCTCGCGCGCAAGTTGAGCTCGGAGACAAACGAGGCGAATGTCATGCCTTCTACATCGGTATTGAGCAATCGGTAGACGCCGGGGTTCTCTTCGCCTGGCTTGATTGGGTCATCGGAATGCTCCCGCACGAGCTCAGAAAACTCAGCTTCGGTTTTGGCCTGATTGAGAACCCGCTCGGCAAGAGCCTCGGCTTCGGACTGGTTTCGCGTGGCCTCGGTGGGCGCATCGGCAAATGAGATCAGAACGTGCTGAATGGTGATTTCGCGCGGCTCGGACATTTCCAGATTGTAATCGTCGCGTCTGCGAGCGCGACACAACTCTAGTAGCCGCAGCGAACCCACCAGGATGCCGACCAAAAACTAGGCGCGCGACTTGCGCAACAACAGGAACATGAAGCAAGGTCCGCCGATGAGCGCGGTCAGAATGCCGACCGGGAGTTCGCTGTTGCGGCCGCCAATCGACAAGCTGCGTGCGGCGAGATCGGCAATGACCAAGAGGGCTCCACCAGCGAAGAAACAAGCTGGGATCATCGCGCGATGGCGCAATCCCGTGCCGACTCGGATCGCGTGCGGTACCAACAGGCCGACGAATCCGATCGGCCCGACCCGTGCCACCGTCGCTGCGGTCAGAATGCCCGCCGCAAGCAGGCCTAATCCGCGAATCCGTCGCACGCGGACTCCTCGCGCGGAAGCCAGCTCCTCGTCAAATGCGAGCTGGTCAAGGTCGCCGGACATCGCAATCAAGCCGAGCACAGGCAGGGCGATCCAGGGCAGCAAGGCCCAAGCCTCGCTCGGATGTAGAGCTTCGACGGAGCCAAGAATCCAGCGTTCCATCGCCGCGAGGCGAAGCGGATCGGCGAGATATCTCACCAACATCACTCCTGCCCCAAACAGGAAATTCAGCGTCACGCCGGCGAGCAGCAGGCCATCGACGCGCTGGCTTCGGCGCGCAAGTCCGAGTACCAATCCAAGCGACCCCAACGCACAAATCAGCGCCATCAGGGTCGCGCCCAGCAGGCTCGCGAACCAAGCCGCGGGGAAGGCCAGAACCAGAAAGGCTCCGAATGACCCAGCGGACGCAACCCCCAAGGTGTAGGGAGTCGCGAGCCCATTGCGCAGCAGGGTCTGCAGAACTGCTCCGGCGCAGGCGAGGCCGCCGCCGGCAAGGAAAGCCAGCAGCACTCTGGAGACCCGAAGCTCAAAGATCGCCGTATCCGAACCCCACTCGGAACGCGGTTCGCTCCACCACTTCAGCGACTCAGCCCAAGCGTCGATTGAAACGGAGCCAGCCAAGGGTCCCAGCACAATCGCGGCCAACCCAGCAAGCAGCGAGATCAGCAGTGTCCAGCCGGCGCGGCTCATCGTGGCACGAGGACCGGGCGGCCCTCGGGGGTCTCCAGTAACTGAAAGCGCGAACCGAACACGCTGCTCAAGGTCTCGCGCACAAAAACTTGCTGGGGTGTGCCCTGCGCCGCGATTTGACCTCGATGCAGCAAGACGAGCTCGTCTGCCCACTGAGCCGCAAGGTTGAGGTCGTGCGTCACGACGATTACGCCCATCCCCGCATCGCAGCGATTGCGCAGCACTTCAAATAGCTGAACCTGATGCTCCAGGTCGAGCATGGCTGTGGGTTCATCCAGAACCAGATACTTGGGCTGCTGAGCCAAGACGCTCGCGAGCAGTACGCGGCGCCGCTCGCCGCCACTTAGCTCGTCGAGGCGTCGGTCGGCAAGATGCTGTGCGTCCACTGCCTGCAGTGCGGCGAAGATGGCCTCGGTATGCGAGCTCAGGTTGGCGGCGACGCGTGAGCCGAGTTCGACGGCTTCGGAGACGCGGAAGGAAAAGCTGGGTTCGATTTCTTGCGGAAGAAAGCCGATTCGCTGGGCTCGCGCGCGTGGCGAGAGTCGAGTCAGTTGGTCGCCATCGACCTCGACGGAACTCGGCCGCGGCGGCGCCGCCACAGTCAACCTCGCCGTCGCGCCCGGGGCTGCGGCTGGCAATAATCCGCAGAGGGCGCGGGCGAGGGTGCTTTTCCCGGCGCCGTTGGGGCCGAGCAGGCACAGCAGCTGGCCGAGCTCAAGGCGAAAATCGACTCCGTCGAGAACGGCGCAACCGCCGTAACCCGCCCGCAGCGCGCATCCGACCAGAGCCATGGAGATGGATCATAGCGGCTTACAATGGGGGAATGTCCGTGGTGCAAGCCCCCGCCGATCTTCTCCGCCGTCGTTTGAGCGAGGCGCAGCAGACTTATGCCGCCTTAGGCGATGAGTTCATTGCCATCGTCGAGCAAGCTGCGGCGCTGGGCATCGAGGCGCTGCACCGCAAGAAAGGTGGCATCTTCATCTTGGGCAATGGGGGCAGCGCAGCGGACGCACAACATTGGGCCGCCGAGTTGGTGGGCCGTTACCTCACCGAGCGCGACCCTCTCAACGTGCACGCGCTCACGGTGAACTCGAGCACCTTCACCGCACTGGTCAACGACTATCCGCCCGAGGAAGTCTTTGAACGACAGGTACGCGCTCATGTGGGCCCGGGCGATCTCTTGCTGGCGATTTCGACGAGCGGGAATTCCGACAACGTGCTTCGCGCAGTGCGCGCGGCGAAGATTCGCGGCGCCAAGGTCGTTGGCGTCACCGGCAAAGATGGCGGCAAACTTGCCCCGGCCTGTGACCTTGCGTTCGTTGCGCCGAGCGCCGACACGCCGCGCATCCAAGAGGCGCACTTGTTATTCGGCCACTGTTTCTGCGAGTTGGTCGAAGCAGCGTTTACGCCCGAAGGCTAGTTCGCATTCAGCTTGTCGCGCAAGAGTCGCGCGGTGTCCAACATGCGTGGCCCAGGCAAGAAGACGTAGTCTTCGGTCAATCCGTACACGCGACCGTCGCGCACCGCGGGAAGCTGCGAGAAAGCGTCGCGCCACAAGGCAAGTCGATCGGCGTCACTTTGCTCGCCACCCAGCTCAAGAATGATCTCGGGCTTCACGCGCAGCAGGGCTTCTTCGGCAAGATCAAAGTAGTCACGAGAGTGGTCCGCATAGAAGTTGGAACCGCCAACATGATCGAGCAGCTCGCCAAGAAAACTCCCGCGGCCAGCAGCGAGCACCCGAGTAATGCGTTCTGAGTCACGGCTGGCAACGATCAGCACCCGCGGTCGCAGCGAAGCTTCCGCCTGCTCTGCGAGCCGCGCATACTCGGCATTCCAAGCGGCCAGTTGATCTTCGCTGCGGCTCAAGACTTCAAAGCGCTCGCCATAGCTCAGCACTTCATCGCGCCATCCCGCGATGCTTTGCGTCTTGTGCGGCAGGAAGGCGATCCCCGACTGCGCACACCACTCCTTCAATCTCGGGTGGGAGCCCTGCACGACCACAAGGTCCGGCTGCAAAGCAGCAATGCGCTCGAGATTCGGGTCGAGTTGCCCGCCGACTCGCACCCGATCGCTCAACTCGGGAGCGGCGCAATAGTCGGAGACTCCGACCACATGCGAGGCGAGCCCTAACCAAACCAGGGTTTCGGCACTGCTGGGCCCAAGGACCACGACGCGCTGCGGCACGGGTCCACCCACCACGGCGGACGGCTCCGGCAACGCATCGGAGCCACAGGCCAAGAGGGCAAGCGATGCGCCAAGCGCGCACGCAGTTCGTCGCCAGCGCGGGCGCAGGCTAATCGCGCTTCCCGGCTTCGGCGGAGTAGCTGTAGCCGTAGCCATATCCATACGAAGAATAGTCGCGCGCGAGACGGCTGGGGCGGTGGCCATTCAAGATGGCGCCCAACAGCGGCGCGCCCGACATACGCAAGCGGCGGGTGGCTTGCTCGACCACGTTTTCGGGCAAGAGGTCCGAACGGCAGAGCAAGAAAATCGCGTCGAGGTTGTGCAAGAAGGAACTCGCGTCAGAAACCGCGAGCACCGGGGGCACATCGTAGAGCACATGGTCGAACTGCTCGGCCCACGTGCGGCTCAGTTCTGCCAACTCAGCGGAAGCCAACAGGTCGGACGGGTTCTTCACAGCAGATCCCGCGGTCACGATCGTGAGGTTGGGGATCGGCGTGTCGCGCAGGCTTTCCTCGGACTCGGCATTGCCCTGCAGTACCTCCGACAGGCCTGGCGCAATCGCGCGCTTGAAGAACTTGTGCACCACCGGCCGACGCAGGTCGGCATCGACCAGAAGCACGCGCTTGCCGCCCTGAGCCAAGGCAATCGCAAGGTCGGCCGTGGTCGTCGACTTGCCTTCCCCTTGTGCGGCCGAAGTGATCGCCAAGGATTTCAGCGTTTGACCCTTCGAGGCAAATTGCAAGCTCGAGCGCAGAGCTCGATAGGCTTCGGATGCCGAGGATTCCGGGTCGTCGATCAATGCCAGGAAGACCTTCGAGCGCGCGCGGCGTGAACGCGCCAGCCCGCGACGGAAGTCGGGAATCGTGCCAAACACCGACAGGCGGGTTGCGCCTTCCAACTGGGCCGCGGTGCGAATGCGGCGCGTCATCGACTCTTGGATCAAGGCGAGCACGATGCCAAGGAAGATGCCGAACAAGCCACCCAAGGCGAGGTTGACTCGCACATCGGGCTGCGAACGAATGCGCGGGGGCAGCGCCTCGTCGATGATCTCGATTTCCTCGAGTGTCGCCGCTTGAATGATCTTGGCTTCTTGGAGTTGTCCGAGCAGCAGCAGATAAACCGTCTCGGCGCTGGTCGCCTTGCGCTGCAGCTTCGCGACTTCGCGTTCGGTGCGCGGAAGCTGGGCAAGCTCGGCTTCGTAGCGCGCCACGATGCCGGCTAGGTTTTGGTCTTGCGACTGCAGTCCCTTGAACTGCGCGTCGAGGTGCAAGCGAATCGAGGCGCGGAGTTCCTCGACCTGTTCCTTCGCCTTGATCAATTCGGGCCAAGCATCGGTGTACTCGACTTCGAGTTCGCGCACCGCGGCCTGTGCGGTGACCAGGTTACGGAACAGCGACTCAGCAAGCGGGCTGACCTGAATGCTGCCGACAATTGACTCGACGGGAATCTCGTCGAGCTCGAGCTGCCGCATGACCTCGCGATGCGCTCCAATGCTCATCGACAATCGGGCCCGTTCCAGATCCAGTCCGGTGATCTGGTCGACGAGCGCCAAGCCATTCTCGGACAACAGAGTCGCGCCAGATTCTTCCTGATAGGCGATCAGCGCGTCTTCCGCTTCTTCAAGTTCCTTGTCGACGCGTCCGATCTCACGGTCGATGAAGGTCATCGTCGCGCCAGCGCGGCGTGACACACGGTCGCGCTTGTAGGCGACGTAGATCTCGGCCAGACCGTTGACCAGACGCTGGGCGCGATTCGGGTCGGTGTCCGAATACAGGATTTGGATCACGCCCGAGCCGCGTTGCGTTTCGCGCACGATCAAGCGCGAAAGCATGTCGTCGATTGCGGCGCGCACGCCGCGCAAAGTGATGCGGAAGGTTCGACCGGCAAGCTCGCCGTCAGGGATCAACAGCAGGCGACGACCGTAGAACTCGACCTCGGTGCGCGGACCATCGAGCTTGTAATCCTGGGAGAGTTCGTCGAATCCATTCGCGGTCGAGATCCGGACCGAATCGTCGGTCAGGAAAACCAGGTTGAGCACCGTGATCGCGGTGTCCACATAGGGCCGCGGAAGTTCAACACGCAAGCCACCCAAAGGGTGCGGCGTGCGGAACAGGCGGCGCTTCATGGTTGCGCGCGGCCAATGCTTGTCGAGGTCGTCGACGGTAACACTGAGGCCCAGCCCTAAGCCGCGCGCGAAGTCGGGGAGATCTTCGGTGTCCGGGTGGGTGACGACAAAGCGTGCGAGCTTGCGGGAACGCAAGATCTCGACTTGTTGCACCGCAGGGGGAGTCTGGCTTAGCGCGGAGAACTCACCGAGAATGCCGTTCTCGAAGGTCGAACCCTCGAGCACCAAGCGAGCTTCCGTCTGAAAGACCGGCGGCTTGGTCATCGAAAAAGCCACCACGGCTGCAATCGTCAAGATGACGCAGACAATGATCTGAATCTTGTGCCGCAGAATGGCGGCGACGCCATCCGAGATGCCCATAAAGCCAGAGGCTGCCGGGGGAGCCTGAGAAGAGGAGCCCGTTTCCACCTTGCCTAGTCCTTACGAATGTCCTCGATGAGAACGACGTCGCGTGCCGTGCCAACTGGCAGCGAGACCAGTTGCAGCAGCGGGACTAGGTCTCGGGCGGCTTGTCCGATCGAGGCCCACTTGCGTTGCGTCACAAAGAGGATGTCGCCACTTTGCAGGATGCTGCCAGCGACGGGGTCGAGATCCTTGGTGTCGAAAATGGTGATGTTCTCTTCGGCAATCGGGCCGCGAATCAAAGCGACGTGCATGCGGTCCGCGTCGAGTGTGTAGCCGCCGGCAAGAGCGAGCCCCTCCAGGGCCGTGGTCGGGCGATCCATGATGAACACACCGGGCTGCCGAATCTCGCCGAAGACATAGAAGCGATGAGCATTGTGCTCGAGCACTGAGACATCCGCTTTCGGTGTGCGCAGATAAGTTGCGAGTCGGGCTTCGATTTCGTCGCGCACGGAGAAGACGGTGCGGCCACTCGCGATCACATCACCAATCAGCGGCAGCGAAATCATGCCGCCGGCGTCCACCGGGCTGCCTGGAGTATTGGCGCGGTAGATTCCGGATCCGAGTTCCGGGTGGCGAAAAACATTGACGCGCAGGACATCTCCGGGCCCGACCAGGTACTCGAAGGCCGGGATCGGCATCATGCTGTTCATGCCGCCGGCAAGAGGCTCGCGATCCTCGAGCACAACCGGCGGATCGTTGCTGCATCCGCTCGTGCCGATCACTGCAAACAACGAGAACAGAAACAGAAAATTGCGCATCGAGGATGACGGCCGTGCACGCCGTGTGATCGACGAAATCTTAGGGACGCCCTAGACGGAAGGGAAGGCAGTGCGCTGTCTCGGAGTGGCCAGCATGGTTGCCACGACGCGCTCGCGCTGCGCGGGCGTCAGATCGGAACCGCTCGGCAGGCACAATCCGAATTCGAATAACTCCGCGGCAACATCGCCTCCGATCGCGGGGTAGCGCGCGAAGATTGGTTGCATATGCATCGGCTTCCAAACCGGGCGGGCTTCGATGTTCTCGGCCTCGAGGTGGGTGCGAATCTGTTCGCGCGTCGCCCCAAACTCGTTCGGGTCGATCAGAATGCAGCTGAGCCAGCGGGTCGACTCAAATCCTTCGGGTTCGGGCATGAACGAGACCCCAGGTGAATCCCCGAGAGCTTCGACATAGAAGTCGAAATTGGCGCGCCGCGCCGCGACCCGATCGGCCAACACCTTGAGCTGGCCGCGGCCCACCGCAGCCAACAGATTGCTCATGCGATAGTTGTAGCCAATTTGCTCGTGTTGGTAGTGCGGTGCGTCCTCGCGCGCCTGGGTCGACAGCTTGCGGGCCGCTGCCGTGACTTTCGGGTCGGTCGAGGTCAGCATGCCACCACTGGAAGTGGTGATGATCTTGTTGCCATTGAAGGAGTAAATCGCGAATCGTGCCGAAGCGCCCGGTTGCTCGCCGTGATACCGAGCCCCCAAGGCTTCGGCGGCGTCTTCGATCAGCGAGACTCCATGGCGTTCACAGGCCTCGGCAATCGGGCGCGTTTGCGCAGACTGCCCATAAAGGTGCACCAGCAACACAGCCTTCGGCAGCTTGTTCTGCAATGCGCGGCGGTCCAGCTCTTCGCAAAGCAAACTCGGATCCATGTTCCAGGTCTTGCGATCGGAATCGACAAAGACCGGAGTCGCGCCGAGGTAGCAGATCGGATTGACCGAGGCCGAGAAGGTCAGCGTCGAAACCAAGACTTCGTCGCCGCGCTGCACGCCCGCCAGAATTAGCGCAAGATGGATGGCCGCGGTGCCCGATGAAAGCGCGGCGGCGTACGGGGCCCCGGTGATCTCGCTGAACTCGGCTTCGAAGGCGTCGACATGCGGGCCGAGCGGTGCGATCCAGTTGGAATCGAAGGCATCGAGCAAGAGGGCCCGTTCCGAAGGGCCCATATGGGGCCGCGACAAGAAGATGCGTTCGTTCATGCGGGGATCAAATCGGCAACGAGGGAGCGGAGCTTGGGCGCGAATCGCGAGGACAGAGTCGCAAGCACGATGCGTACATCCAGGCCGAGCCGGTAGGTGTCCAGGTAGCGCAGGTTCATCTGCACTTTCGCTGGCCACAGAACCGTGTCATTGTACTTCACAGGGTCGTCCTGCTGCATCAACAGCGCTTCTTCGTCGCGAAACACGACTGAAGCAAGCCCGGTGATGCCAGGCCGCAGCTCGAGCAGGCGCGCGTGCTCGCCCTGCAGGCGATCGGCATAGCCGGGCACGTCGGGACGTGGGCCGACAAAGCTCATGTGCCCGAGCAGCACATTCCAGAGCTGCGGAAGTTCATCCAGCTTGCTGCGGCGGAAGAAGCCGCCGAGTGCGGTGATGCGCACATCGTTGCCGGCCGTGACCGTCGTGTCGACGCCGGCGACCTCGCGCATCGAGCGAATCTTGACGACCTGGAAGGGTCGCCCACCGCGGCCAATTCGTGCTTGGCGGAAGAAGCCGTTGCGTCGGGTGTCGAGGCTCGCGAGCAGCCAGCAGAGCAGAATCAGCCAGCCAAGCAGGGCCAGGCCGATGAGCGCGCCGACTAAATCGAGGCTGCGCTTGAGCACCCGCTGGCGAGTCTTCATGCCTCGGCCTGCTCCACCCAATGCAAGGTCGGGCCGAACTGTTGCGCGATGCGCTCGGCGAGCCCGGCGTCGAGCTTCTTCTTCCAACCGCCGACGCTGCGGTTACTGACCTGAGCTGTGGCGAGGTTCAGCTGCGCAGCGTCCCAGTCTTGAGCGAGGAAGGCGCCGATGCGTTTCAGCCCCGCGACCGGATCCGCGGTGAAATCTTCGTAGCGCACGGTCAGCGAGCGCTCGTCCGGCAACGCGGCAAGCGCATCGCGCGAGGAGCGCACACACGCATCCCATTGCTTGGCGATGACCTCGCCGAGCGGGAGTTGCTCTAGGTCCGCGACCATGCCCGGGTAGCGGGGCCCCCAACTTCCGAGTCGCTTCTCGCTCGAGCGCAAGCGGTGCAGTCGGGCGCCGAGGTAGCGGAAGGCGTAGTAAGGGAGGTCCGACGGCGGGACGAAGCGCGCCTTGTTCAGCACATAGCGCAGATCCAGCGAGGCCGTCCAACGCTTCTCGGCCGAGGCCGTCACATCGCGTCCATCGCGCACGATGTGGAGGTAGCGGGCCCGGCCGCGCAGTGCGCGCTCGACATAGGGCACACGCAGGCTATTCGCGCAAGTTTTCTCGACCACGATCGGCTGCCCGCCGCGCTTGTATTGCGCGGAAAATCGCCGGTCGAGAAAGCGCTGGAAGGACTCGTTGGCCCGCTCGGCAGGGATCGCGTCGTCGGGCCAAGCACGGCTGCCATGCCGCCAGATGTAGTTAATCTCGTCGCAGGGCCAAGTCGAAAACCCGGGCAGGGTCGTCAAGATATCGCGCAGCATGTTGGTGCCCGAACGACCCGCGCCGAGGATGACGAGCGGCTGCCAAGGGCGGTCGAAGGAACTCATGATGCGGGGGCGCGCGCGGGGTCCTGCGCGGGGGGAAGGCCAACCGGCGGTGGCCCGGAGCGCGTGACGCGCCAGAGGATAATCACGAGCAGCAGCGTCGACACGGCTTCTGTTGCAAAGTAGGCCGCGCCTAAGCCGCTTGGACCAAACCGCGGCACCAGCGCTTGCAGCGCGAGCACGCGCACGACAATGCGAACGACGCCGACGAGCAATAAGAGCCGAAGCTGACGCAGGCCGAGCAGCGCTTGCGCGAGGCCCATGCTCGCGACCATGGCCGGCAGGCCCCATGCTTGCCAGCGCAGGATGTCGCTGGTCATCGTGACATCGTCTTGGCCAAACTCACCGCGCTCGTAGAGCAGCCGAACCAGAGTCTGCGGAGCGATCTGGCAGGCCAATGTGACGATTCCGGCTGCGCCGACAGCGAGAATGAACCACTTGCCGAGTGCGCGGAATCCGTGCCTTGCTTCACCCCGGGCGGCGAAGCGCGCAAAGCTAGGGAAGGCCAGCATGACCAAGCTGGTTCCGAAGAGGATCCCGGGCGCGGTCAGCACATTGAAGGAGTATTCCAGCGCAGCCAGGGCGCCCGGTTCTTGGGAAGCGAAGCCGCGGTCGAGGAAGCGTGGGATCGCTTGCGTGAGCTGGTAAAGGCTGGCGCCGAGTACGGCCAGACTTAAGGCGCGCATGCGCAGCGGGACGGCATCGGCATCGACCTCGGAGATCGACTCGACTTCATTGGCAGTGGATCGCCCGGCGCGCTGAACCGCAGCCCCGTGGAAGGCGAGCACGCACCAGGCGGCGAGCACGCTGGCCATCACGAGGCCCGTAGTCGTTCCATCCACGCGCCAACCCAGTCCACAAGCGATGGCGATTCCCAGACTGAGAGTCAGGCTCGTGGAAGCGCCCGGCCAAAACACCCCGTGATGATTGAGCCGCGCGCGCAGGGGGAAGCTGAGGCCGAGGGCGAAGAAGACCAGGCTGAGCCACCGCAGCTGGCTGGCGGTGCGGGCGGATTCTTCCGCGCTGAAGCCGGGCGCCATCCAAACGGCGAGCCACGGAGCCGCAACAACGAGGACCAGGCAAACCGAACTGGTCGCGACGAGGGCAAAACGAGTCAGCAGCGCTCGCACGCGCCGGTACTCGGCATCGCCAGCTTGGCGGGCCGCCACGAGCAGCGGCAAGGTGACGCCAACAAATGCCGGCGCAAGCGTCTGCCCGAGCATGTTCGGGAGCCCGAAGGCGACCCGGAACAACTCAAGATCTCGTTGCGTACCGAATGTCGAGCCGAGCAGGACTTCTCGCGCCAAAGTCGCGAGAATGCCAAAACCAAGCAGGAGCGGGGCGGCAGCACGGTGCCAAGTCACTCGTCTCAGGGCCTTTCTCCTCTGCCGGATGATATTCTTCTGCGGCTTGCTTTCCCAGCACTGTCCGGGGCGGTACGCTTCGCAATTCTCATGAATCAAGCGATTCAGGATTCCACGATTCTCATCTCGGGCGGCACCGGGTCTTTTGGTAAGACCATGGCGACCCACCTGCTGCAGCAGGGTTGCCGCGAGATTCGAGTCTTCAGCCGGGACGAATGGAAGCAAGACGCCATGCGCGTCGACTTTCCCGATCCCCGCCTCAAGTTCTACCTCGGTGATGTGCGCAGTCGGCCCAGTGTCGATGACGCCATGGCTGGTGTCGACATGGTGTTTCATGCCGCGGCCCTGAAGCAGGTGCCGAGCTGTGAGTTCTTCCCGATGCAGGCGGTGCTCACGAACATCATCGGTTCGGCCAACATTCTCGACTCGGCGGTCGCCCACGGCGTGCAGTCGGTGGTTTGCCTGAGCACCGACAAGGCGGTCTTCCCGGTCAACGCGATGGGTATGTCGAAAGCGTTGATGGAGAAGGTCGCGCAGGCCAAAGCGCGTGCCGGCGGCTCCGAGAACACGCTCATTTCTTCGGTGCGGTATGGCAATGTGATGTACTCGCGCGGCTCGGTCATTCCGCTGTTTGTGAAGCAGATTCGCGAGGGCAAGCCGCTCACCGTCACCGACCCGCGCATGACCCGCTTCTTATTGCCCCTGCGCGAGGCCGTGCGGCTGGTCGAGTTCGCTTGGCAAAATGCCAAGCAGGGCGATCTGTTTGTGCGCAAGGCTCCGGCCTGTACGGTCGGCGACCTCGCCGAAGCGATGCGTCAACTTTTCGAAGTCGACGCCCCGGTCGAAGCGATCGGTATTCGGCACGGCGAAAAGATGTTTGAAGCCTTGGCGAGCGCCGAAGAACTGCGCCGTTCGGAAGACATGGGCGAATTCCTGCGCGTCTCGATGGATGGCCGCGACTTGAACTACAACAAGTACTTCAGCGAAGGCGAAATCGACGAGAGTGCGTATACCGACTACACCTCGGATAACACCGAGCGCCTGGACTTAGAGGGCACCAAGCAGTTGTTGCTGGAGTTGCCCGAGATTCACGCTGAACTCGCCAGTTGGAGGGCTTCGCGATGAGCGCGGCCAAGTCAGCGCAATCGGTGCGCCGCGTTTTGGTCACCGGTGCAGCTGGCATGTTGGGTTTTCATCTGCGCTGCCGCTTGCATGTGCTGGACGAAGTCGAAGTGCGCTTGGCCGATCGCGAGGAGTTCGCCGATCCGGACACCTTGCACGCTCTCGTTTCCGATGTCGACGCAGTGATTCACCTCGCCGGGATCAATCGGGGCAGTGACTCCGAAGTGGAAGAGGGCAATCTGGAGATCGCGCAGACGCTGGTCGATGCTCTGCAGCGCAGCGGTGGCCAGCCGCAGGTGGTCTATTCCTCGTCCACGCATTTCACGCGCGATACGCCCTATGGTCGGTCCAAAAAGCGCGCCGGCGAGATCTTGCGGGCGCAGTGCGGCGAGCAATTCACCGAGTTGGTGTTACCGCATGTCTTCGGCGAGTACGGCCGTCCGCACTACAACTCGGTGGTGCATACCTTTTGCGAGCAACTCGCGAAGGGTCAGGCATTGTCGGTGGATCAGCCGGATGGCCAGCTCGAGTTGCGTCACGCCGGATCGGTTTGCGAAGCGGTGCTGCACATTCTTCAGCTCGATGCTCAAGCCAGTTTGGGCGAGCACGCTTGGCGAGACGGTCGGCTTTGGCTGTTTGGCACGGCGCTCACGGTCGGCGAACTCGCCGAACTGATGCAAGCGCAGGCGCAGCAGTACTTCAAAGCGCGCGAGCTTCCCGTGCTGCAAAGCGCGCTCGAGATGGCCTTGTTTAACGCCTTGCGCGGCGCGGCATTTCCGCAGGGTTATCCGGTCGAGCTGCAGTTGCACGAAGACCCGCGAGGGTCACTTTTCGAGGCGGTGCGCTCCAGGCGCAGCGGACAAACCTTCTTTTCGACCACCAAGCCGGGCATCACACGCGGCAATCACTTCCACTTCAACAAGGTCGAACGCTTCCTGGTTGTCGGGGGTTGTGCCGAGATTCGCGTGCGCCGTTTGTTCGAGGATCAAGTGCACGTGTTCCGCGTCTCCGGCGAGAAGCCGGCCTATGTCGATATGCCGACTTTGCACACCCACGAAATCACCAATGTGGGCGAAGGCGAACTCTTGACCCTGTTTTGGGCGCATGAGTTTTTTGATCCGGCGACCCCCGACACCTTCGCTGAGTTGGTGCAAACCGAAGCTTCGACCCCTGTGAATTCATGAGCCGCTTGAAAGTCATGACCGTGCTCGGGACGCGTCCCGAGATCATCCGTTTGGCGCGCGTCATGGATCGCCTCGATGCGACGGTCGAGCATTGCTTGGTGCACACCGGCCAGAACTGGGATTTCGAACTGAACGAGTTGTTCTTTCAAGAGCTCGGGGTGCGCAAGCCGGACCACTTCCTTGGCGTCGACCCGAGTTCGCTCGGCACGGTGCTCGGCGAGATCCTGATCAAGATCGAGCCGATCCTGAAAGAAGAGCGCCCGGACGCCTTCTTGGTCTTGGGCGATACCAATAGCGCGATTGCAGCGATGATCGCCAAGCGCATGCGGATTCCGGTTTATCACATGGAGGCGGGCAATCGCTGCTTTGACGCGAACGTGCCCGAAGAAGTGAATCGGCGCATGATCGATCACCTGGCCGATTTCAACCTGACCTATACCGAGCACGCGCGTCGCAACCTGCTTGCAGAAAACCTGCACCCGCGCCGTGTCTACGTGACCGGCTCGCCGATGCGTGAGGTGCTGGCGCGGTACGAAGAGTCGATCGCGGCAAGCCCGATTTTGCAAGAGCTCGGACTCGAGAAGGGCAAGTATTTCATCGTGAGCGCCCACCGCGAAGAGAATGTCGACGCTCCCGAAAACTTGCGCCTACTGCTGGCGACTCTGCAGGCTTTGCACGACGAGTACGGTTTCCCGGTCATCGTCAGCACGCACCCGCGCACGCGCAGTCGCATCGACGATTTGCAGGGCGCCGAGCTGCGCGGCGATATTCGCTTCATCAAGCCCTTCGGCTTCTTTGCGTACAACCACTTGCAGATTCACTCCGCCTGTGCGATCAGCGATAGCGGCACGATCTCCGAGGAGTCTTCGATTTTGGGCTTCCCGGCCGTCACGGTGCGCAAGTCGATCGAGCGCCCCGAGGCCATGGACACGGGTGCGATCGTTTTGGCCGGCCTCGATCCAGTTGGCGTCTGTGAGTGTGTCCGCGCCGTGCGCGCGCAGTGGCAAGCCGGCGAGATTCCCGATGTGCCGCAGGACTACCAAGTCGAGAACACCTCGCAGCGCGTGCTCAATTTGATCCTTGGCACCGCACGCTTGCATCGAAACTGGAGCAATCTGAACGAACGCTCCCACGAACGCTAACCGTTCGCGCGATGCGCATTCTGCTGATCCACCGTTACTTCTGGCCGGATAGTCCGCCGTACGCCAGTATGTTGCGCGAGATGGGGCAGCACTTTGCGGAACAGGGCTATGAAGTTACGGTCCTCACGACGCAGCCTAGCTACACCGCGGCGACCGCGAAGCTGCGTCAGCCGAAAACAGAAATGCTTGACGGCGTGCGCGTGATCCGTCGCCCGATGTTCCCGGAGTCGAAGCGAAATTGGTTGGCGCGCTTGCTGAATGTCGCGCTCTTTCAAGTGCACCTTGGACTGCACTTGCTGTTCCGACGCCGGGCTTATCACCTCGTCACGGCGACCACCATGCCGCCGGTCGTGGTCGCGGGAGTGGTCAGTAGCTGCGCCCGCTTGCGCGGCAGCCGCATGCTCTATCACTGCATGGACCTTTATCCCGAGATCGCGCGCATCTCGGGCGGCCTGCCGATGGGCAAGGGGCCGCTGCCTGCGCTCTTGGGCGCGTGGGACCGCCGCACCTGCAAGAAAGCATGGCGCGTCGTGGTGCTATCCGAAGACATGAAGCGCACGCTTGCCGCGCGCGGCCTTGCAACCGACAACGTGCGCGTGCTGAATAACTTCTCGCTTGAGGCTGCTCCCGATGCGGAAGTGCAAAGCGAGCCCGTGCCGAAGCAAGCCGACGAGTTTCGCGTGCTCTTCGCCGGGAATATTGGCCGCTTCCAAGGGCTCGAAACGGTGTTGGAAGCCGCTTCGCTGCTGCGTGCCCAGGCGCGCATTCAGTTCCACTTTCTTGGCGATGGCGCCGCTCGGGTGGCGCTCACCGAACAGGCCGGCGAGCTGCTTGGGAAGACCGTGCATTTTCACGGTTTCCAAGCCTTGCCCGTGGCCTTGGCATTCATGCGCAGCGCCGAACTCGGCATCGTTTCGCTGCAACCCAAGGTGATTCATTCCGCCTTCCCGAGCAAAACCATGACCTATCTGGCCGCAGGCCTTCCGCTGCTTGCGATGGTCGAGCGCGATAGCTCGCTTGCTCAGCTGGTCGAGGAACACCAGGTCGGGGCGGCGGTCGGCCAGGGCGATGCGCGCGCGCTTGCCGATGCCATCGTCCAGATCGCCGAAGCTCCGCAAGAGCACGCGGCGATGCGCGAACGCGCGCAGGCGCTCAGCGAGGCCGAGTTTGTCCCGGCGGCCGCCCTTGCGAAGTGGGATCAGCTGCTCGGCGAACTCGAAGCCGAACTCAGCGCGCGCTGACCGGAAGCCAGCAGGATGCCGATGAGCATGAACCCAATCACACCGGTGTAGGGTTCGCGCAACGGGATGCGCAGGTTGGAGTTCACGAGCATGATGCCGAGCGCGGTCGGAAGTGCCGAAAGCGCCAACGCGGCGGGGCGCGTCATGACCGCGCCCTCGGACAACAGAAAGCGTCGGATCAGCTGGAAGGAAGTCACCAGCACGCTCCAAAGCAGCATCAGGATGCCGGACAGGGCGATCGGACCGCCCCAAGCAAGCGAGTCCAAGTAGTAGTTGTGGGCGCTCTTGACGTCGATGCCCAAGTGCGGGAAGGCCAGAATCGGCGGCAGGAACTGCGTGCCGAGAATCGGGTCTTCCATATAGACCTGCCAATACAAGGCGCCCATTTCATCCCGGTTGCCGAAGGTGCCGCCGTATTCCGTCTGCTCTTGCAGGGCCGAGAGTTTCTCGAGCAACAGAAAGGAGTCGGATGCGAACAGCACCAGGATCGCGAGCGGAAGAGCAAGCACCCAAAGTGCGCCGCGCAGCCCGAACATGCGCCAGCCCAAGAGCGGGGCACACACGGCGTACAAAGCAACCGAGCCGCGCGCTGCCGTCAGCAGCGGCACGCCAAGCGTGATCAACATCAAGACCAGCGGGAAGACATTGCTCGCGGTCGTCTTGCGCGTGATGACGACTCCGGTCGCAAACATGCCGCACATCACCATTCCCAAGGGGACATAGTTATAGAGTTGGTACATGCCAGGGAAGATCGCGTTCTGGGTCATCCGACCTTGGAAGGTCGACATGAACAAGAACTCGTAGGTCCCGATCGCGATCAGATAAACAATGGAAGCGATCGTCGCCGGGAGAAAGCCTTTGATGAAGTTTGCGCGCCGTTCGTCGTCGTAAGCGAGCATTGCTCCATAAACAAGCATCGTGAAGGGTGCAGCCCACTGCACCATGTACAGGACAGCGCGCGGGTCTTGCAAAGAGGACTTACTGCCTAGCGCAAGGATCCAAACGAAGGTGATGAAGGCACCAATCGTCGCCGTGACCGGCAACGGCCGCGCACGCAGGAAGATGCGTAGCGCCGAAATCAACGCCAGCGGTGCGACGAGGTAAGCGATCGGGACCGAGAGGCCTTCGGAGACGAAGCCGCCGGAATACACACCGATGCCATTCTGTACCTGAATGAAGAGCGGCAGCGGCACCAAGAAGCCGAACACCCGATCGAAGGTGCGCAAGGCGATCGTCGCGCGCACTTCGGCCGGCGAGGCTTGGCTCAGGGCTAGCTGCTCCATGAACGGGGGATTCTAGCCTCCCTCGTCTTCGGTCAGGTAGCCGAGGCGGCGCAGGCTGTCTTCCATGGCGCGGTCGAGCTGGACTTTGCTGGCGGCACCGCGGACAAAGGCGCCGGCGGAGGCCCGGAAGTCCTCCAGAATCTCGCGCAGGCTGGCGTCTTCTTCGCGCGCGGCCTGCTCGAGCCCAGCCCGCTCGTCGGGATCGCTGCCGAGGTCGAAGCGCATCCAGACCGGCTCGGCCGGCTCGCGACTGACGCGGATCAGCTTTTGGCCCTCGATGAGCAACATGTCAAGCGGGTGCTCAGCCCGCGGGCGGTGGGAATAGATCGGTCGTGTCGCGCGCAGGGCATCTTCCTGCAACAGCGACTTTCCGTGGACCGGGCCGCCCAACGCGAGGCCGAGTGATTCGGCGACCGTCGGCAGGATGTCGACCAAGGCGACCGGATGCGGGTGCACCGCACCCTGCGGGAAACCGGGCCCACGCAGAATCAATGGCACATGGATCATCTCTTCGAAGAGTGACCAGCCGTGCAACCATTGCTGGTGTTCGTAGTGTTCTTCGCCATGATCCGAGGTCAGGATCAACAGGTCGCGCTCGGGCCGATAGTGGCCGGCGGCTTCCAAGCGGTCCATCAACTTGGCGATGCGATCGTCGACGAAGCGAATCTCGCTGTCATAGCGACGCTTGAGCGCGGCGAGCGTGGCTTCATCGACATCGGTCATGACCGAATTGGGCAAGGGCCGCGGGGTCATGCCCTCATGCGGATGGAAGAAGCTCTCGTCCTTGCGTTGCGCTGAGGTCGGATCGCCGTACAGCAGATCTTCGGGCGCGTTGTAGGGGTCGTGCGGGTCGAGGTAGTGCACGTAGAGAAAGGTCGGCCGATCGGCGCTGGCTGGGCCCGACCAAGCCAAGACCTCGCGGTTCACATCGTCGGCGCTGGCATTGGCAATGCCGCGCTGTGGGGGGCCCTTCGATTTTGGTTCCGCACGCGGAATGAGATTCAAGACCGGTTGCACAAAGCGATTGCGGAAGGCGCGCAATGCCACCCGCGAACTATGCGTGGAGGACGGATTCCAGAAGCGTTCAAAACCACTGGTCAGGCCGAAGGTGGGCGAGACCTGCGGATTGGCCGAGAAACCGACAGTGCGGTAGCCCGCATCGCGTAGCAGGCTGGCAAGCGTCGGCACCTCAGGGTGCAGGCGATCGAACTGCGTCGACACCCCATGCGACTGTGGAAAGAGGCCAGTCAAATAACTCGCCACCGAAGGGCGAGTCCAGGGCGCCTGGGCATAGGCTTGCTCGAACCTCCAAGCTTGCTGCGCCAAGGAGTCGATCCACGGCGAAGTCAGCTCGCCGGCGGGCGCACCCGGCGCTCGATAGCCCCACGCAGAAAGGCGGTCGGCGCGCAGCGTGTCGATGACCAGCATGACGACATTGGCCGGCTGCGCGCTTGCTTCGCCGGTCCAGCGCTTGCTTTGCGTGTCGGACCATGGCGGCGGTGCGGACAGAAGAACCAGCGCGAAGCCGGCACTCGCGACCGCAGTGAGACGCCGCATCGCGGTGCGCGAGGCCAAAGCCCCCGCGAGCAAGCAGCTGAGTGCGCTGCAGACGATCCAGATCACGATAAAGCCAAGGCTCGCCGCAGTGCCCTCTGCATCGATCCCAATCGAACTGAGGTGGAAGGCCACGACGCCGCTAGTCAGCACACCGATCAGGGCCAGGCGTGCGCGAGTCTGGGTGCGTGGCAGGATTCCCTGCAGTGCCGCGCCCGCGAAGCCGAACAGGATTGCGTACTGGAAAGCGATCCGCAACCAGATCAAACTCCAGGGCGAAAAGCGCTCCGTTCCTACGCTGGCGAGCCATCCCGACTCAAGCAGGCCCACGACTGCCCCAGCGAGCGCGGCGGTGATGCCCGCCATCAAGGGTCGCAGCAGGTGCTCATGACGCCTTCTCGCGGAGCTGGAGAGCATGCGCCGAGTCTAGCCCGGCGCGCTGGTATGATTCCCTGCTCTCTAGGAACTCCGCTACCTGTGCTTACCGGATCGTTCCCGCCCTTATGTTGCAGTCCATCGATCGCCTTAGCCGCCGCCAAAAACAAGCGGTGTTGCTGCTCATCGACGTGCTGGTCTTCGCGGCCTCGCTGTGGTTGGCGTTTGCGGTGCGACTCGGCGACCCGACCCCGGACACGCGGGGCTACTACCTCTGGTTCTTGGCCGCCATTGTGTTGGTGCGCACGCCGATTTTTGTGCGCATGGGCCTGTATCGCGCTGTCCTTCGCCAGGCTGGCCCGGACCTCACGCGGATCTGCCTGCGCGGCACCGTGCTTTCGCTGTTCGTGGTCGGTTCGCTGCTGTTCTTCTACGCGCCTGACTACAGCGCGCGCTCCGTGGTCTTGATTGAAGCAGCGATTTCGGCCGTGTTGACGATTGGGATGCGCGAGTCGGTTTCGAACTGGCTGCAGCGTCGCACAGCCAAAGCAGCCGGCAGCGAACCGGTCCTGATCTACGGCGCAGGGGTTGCGGGCTCGCAGCTTGCGCAGGCGCTGCGCATGGGCAGCCAACTCCGGCCGATCGCCTTCGTCGACGACGAACCTTCCAAGTGGGGCCTCCGGGTTTCTGGATTGACGGTGCATCCCACCCATGCGATCCCCGAGTTAGTCGCGCGACGCGGCATCAAGCGCGCCTTGCTCGCCGCGCCCTCGCAGCCCGCGGCGCATCGCTCGACGATGGTTCGTCGCCTCGAAGATGCCGGCCTGCGTGTGCAGCAGGTGCCGAACATGCTCGATCTGTTGCGTGGCGACACGCAGCTCTCGGATCTTTCCGACGTAAACTCGAGCGACCTGCTGCAACGCGGGACCGTGCCGCCCGATTCGCAGTTGTTCCGCCAGGTCGTGCCCGGCCGATCGGTACTGGTCACCGGTGCGGGCGGCTCGATTGGCGCCGAAGTCTGTCGTCAAGTCGCTGCGCTTGGGCCGAAACGCTTGGTGCTGTTTGAGCGCAGCGAGTACGCGCTTTACCAAATCGAGATGGAGCTCGGCGAGCGCTTTCCCGGCTTGGAAGTTGCAGCAGTCTTGGGTTCGGTCCTCGATCGCGAGCGCTTGAAGGCAATCTACGAGCGCTTTGAAGTCGATTCGGTTTATCACGCGGCGGCTTACAAGCACGTGCCGCTGGTCGAGCAAAACCCAGTCGAAGGCATCGCCAATAATGTCTTTGGCACCTTGACGGCAGCCGAGCTGGCAAGCGAATGTGGCGTACAGACCTTCGTCTTGATTTCGACCGACAAGGCCGTGCGCCCCAGCAATGTCATGGGCGCGAGCAAGCGCATTGCCGAACTTGGCTGCTTGATGTTGGCGGACAAAGATTCCGACGGGAAACCTCCGGTCACGCGCTTCGCCATGGTGCGCTTTGGCAATGTGCTCGATAGTGCGGGCTCGGTTGTGCCTTTGTTCCGCAAGCAGATCGCGTTGGGCGGGCCTGTGACGGTGACCCATCCTGAAGTTACGCGCTACTTCATGACGATCCCCGAAGCCGCGCAGTTGGTCGTGCAAGCTAGCGCTCTGGGCGCCGGTGGCGAGGTCTTCTTGCTCGACATGGGCGAGCCGGTCCGCATTCGGGAACTCGCCGAACGCATGATCGACTTGGCCACGGCGGGGACCAACCGCGAAATCAAGATCAATTACACCGGCTTACGCCCCGGCGAGAAGTTGGTCGAGGAACTGCTGGTCGAAGCTTCCAATAGTCAGCCGACCGCGCACCCCAAGATCTTCAAGGCCGTCGAGTCTGGCCCTCCGTCGGCGGCCGTGGGCGCGGCTTTGGTGCGTCTGCGCAAGGCGCTCGAGCGCAACGATCTTTCAGCGGTCTACGCCTTGCTCGAAGAGTTGGTCGAAGGCTATCGCGCTCCAGCCGAAGTCAACGATGTGCTCGAGCGTAGCGGATCGTCGTTTAGCTTCGGGCAAAGCCACGGCACGCCGCCGGTGCGGCACAAGCGCGATTCGAAGAGCCCGCGCACGGGCCCGCGCCCGCTCGCAGGCTAGAATCGATGCGTGGGACGCAGGCATAGCCAAGGCGCTTGGACGCAACCGCGACTGGCCATCGGCTTGCTCGCTGCGACCTTCCTTGGCGGTCTGATTTATTTTCTGGGGCCGTGGTCGCAGGCCGGGCCCGAGCGAATCGAAGTCACCGTACCCGAAGCGCGCGACTCGGGCGCGCGCTCGGCAGTCGACGCGTCGAGGGCAGGCGGTGTTGGTCCGGGCATTGGCGTGGAAGGCGAGTCAGCGAGTGCAGTTGATCACGAGACGGTGGATGGCCAGAGGTCGGAAATCGAAGGCACATGGATTCTTGGCAGGCTGCGCTTTCCCGTCGGGGTGGCGGTTCCGGAAGGGACGCGGGTTTGCGCCGTCGAGTCGTCCCGGGCTGGATCGGTCGGAGCGCGTGAGCGGCTTGCGGGTCGCGTGCGTCAAGGCGAACAGGGCTTTGCGCAGGTTCCCGACGACGGGCGCTTCCGCATCGCGCTAGCTGGCCCCGAACCGTTCGCGCGCAAGTGGGTGATCTACGCCGGAGCGGAAGGATGGACGGGCTCGGTGGTCTTCCCCGATCCGCGCCCGCTTGCGCCCGGACCCGAAGATGAATTCGAGATCTGGATGAATCCGATCTTTGGCGCGAGTATCGAGCTCGTCACGCCGACCGGCGCGCGGCCAAAACTCAATCGGGCCCTACTGCGTGAATCGGGTGGTCCCGGTCTCTATGTGAGTGGTCGCTGGAGCGTGCATGGTCCACTTGCGGTGGATTCTGCTGCTGCGCTGCTCTCGGTTCCTGCTGGCTTGCCGCCACTGGTTGGCGGGCAAGATCCATCGATCGGCCTGCAGGGCATGGAACTCGCGATTCAAGTGGGGACCTCCGAGAACTGGACGATGGGCGAGTTCCAACACTGGTTCAACGTGGAGTTTCCGGGATATGAACCGATCAAGGAGGTCTTGCGCTTTGGGCCCCTGGCGAAGGGGGACCTGCCGCACTACCGCTTTGTCCTGCGTCCGCGGGGTGGGCTTGGTGAGCTACGCTTGCGATTTGATCGGGCAGCTTGGTGGAATCGCGAGCTCGAAGCCCATGGTGCGAGTCGCCTGAAACTCATCGCCCGCCGCCTCGATGCGCCCGATGGTCGCGCTGTACGTGAGCTCGAAATGAGCTTGGAACGGATTCCGGAAAGCGGCGAACTCTTGCTTGAGGAGTTCCCCTCCGGGCATTACCGACTTGAGTTGATCGCGCGCTACTCGGGGGTTCCCGTTCCGATCTTGCCAGCCGAGGTGCAAGTGCCCGAGGCGGGAGTCGCCGAGGCTGTTGCGGACTGCGGGGCCTTTGGAGCGATCGAACTCACCATCGCGGAAGATTGCGAGGGCGAGTGGTCGACCGGCAGACTCGAGTTCCTCGCGCTCGACGAAGGCAATATGCGCAGCTTCCGGGTTGAGGAATGGCCGGTGTTCCTAGGGCCGCTTCCGAGCACCGCGGACGGGGTCGTTCTGGTGCGCTCCTTGGACCGCAAGACTCCGCCCCAGCTCGCGGACCGCCTCAACCATGACGATGAGTTTCCGATCATAGCTGGTACCACTACGAATTACGCGATCGTCGGCCTTCGCTAGCGAAAATTCCAGGCGCGACACGGCGCTCGGCTCGGGGCTACCATGATGTCGTGCTCGCAATTGAGGGTGTCCTAGTACTCGTCGTGACGGCGGTTCTCCTGATCTTATTGGTCAAGGAGAAGGCGTCGCTTGACGCCCTCGGAATCGGAGTCCTGGTTGCACTGGTCGCGATTGGCGAGTTGCTTCGCCTCGCGGATCCGGGCTTTGATCCAGCCGAAAGTCTGATCGACGCAAGCGGTGCCTTGACCGGCTTTGGCAACGGCGCGGTACTGACAATCGCAGCGCTCTATGTGATGGGAGAAGGCTTGACGCGTACGGGCGCGGTTGAGTTCATTGCGCGAGCCGTGCTCAAGCTCAGCCAGGGCAAAGAACGGCGCATGGTGCTGCTGGTCTCCCTGATCGGCGGTGTGCTTTCGGCATTCTTGAACAACACCGGAGTCGTGGTGGTCTTCATCCCGATCCTGATTGGTATGTCGAAGGAAACGGGGATCCCCGCCTCTCGTTTATTGATCCCGCTGGCGTTTGCTTCGATCCTTGGCGGCATGGTCACTTTGGTCGGCACTTCGACCAACCTATTGGTCTCGGGTGTGCTGCAGGCCGAAGGGCTTGCGCCACTGACCATGTTCGAGATGTCTCCGGTCGGCATCGTGATCTTGCTCGTCGGCGTCGCCTTCATGAGCATCTTCGTGCGGCAGTTGATCCCGGTGCGCACCTCGCTTTCCGCGATGATGGCCGGCGCGGGCGCACGCGAATACGTGACCGAGCTTTCGATTAGCCCAGGCTCACCTCTGCTCGGTCGTGATTACGCGGATGTCTTTTCGAGTTCGCGCGCCGAACTGCTGTTTTACGCCCGCAATGACGCGATGATCATGCCGCCCTACGCGGGGCATACGATCACGCGCGGCGATGTGATCATGTTGCGCGGCAATGTCGACACTTTGGCCGGGCTTCAGGATGAGTTTGGCCTGCGGCTCTTCCAAGAGTCGCGTTTCGACGCCAAGTCCATGCAGTTCTATGAACTCGCGATCGCGCCGCATTCCTCGGTCGTTGGTCGCATGGTGGGCGACCTGCACCTGTGGCGCGACTACGGCGCGATCTTGGTCGCGGTGCTGCGGGATGGCCGCCACATTCGCGAGCGGGCCTCGCGCCAAGTCTTGCACGCCGGTGACTTGCTGTTGGTTTGTGGCGACGAAGACTCGCAAAACCGAGTGCGCGCGAAGAACGACTTCTTCTTGCTCACGGGTGCACACGAATGGGTCTACTTGCGCGGCAAGGCACGCATTGCGCTGTCGATCACGATTGCCGTGATGATCCTGTTTGGTCTGTGCTCGGTCGGTGCGATGGGGCACCTCCTTCCGATTGTTGCGCTGTTCGGAGCGCTGGCGATGGTTGCCTCCGGTTGTTTGACGGCTCGCAAGGCGTATGCCGCGGTCGACTGGCAGATCTTGCTGTTTGTGATCGGCACGATTGGGCTCGGCAAGGCGATGGCGCATTCGGGTGCAGCGAAGTTTCTTGCCGAAGGCATTGTCTCGCCGTTGACGCAATTCGGGCCAGCAGGCGTCTTGTTCGGTTTGCTCGCGGTGTGCGCGGTGCTCACCAACTTCATCAGCAATGCAGCGGTCGCAGTCTTGCTGACGCCGATCGCGATTGGCGCCGCCGAGGCGATCACCGAGGCCGATGCCATCCCGGCTGACGAAGCGGCGATCGTGCAACGCGCATTCATCCTGGCGATCGCCTTCGGTGCTTCGATCAGTTTCGCGACTCCGGTTGGGCACCAATCCAACCTGATGGTCTATGGCCCAGGTGGATATAAGTTCAGCGACTTCATGCGCATCGGCATTCCAATCAGCGTGATTTGTGTGCTGATTGCATTCTTCGGCATCCCGTTGATGACGGGGATGAAGTGGTAGCGGGCGCGGCGCGCCCCATTTACGCGCCCCCCGCCTTGTGCTTGCTCGCCTAGGCTCCCCAAGTGCGAATTTGCCGGGTATGCTTCGCCCGTCCAGGTTTTTTGACACGCCACGGGAACCGCGCGGGGTGGCCTGGGTTTGAAGTCCATCATGCAAACGGGACCCATCCTTGCTGTCGCCCTGCTCGGGGGCTTTGCTTCCGGCGCCGTGGGCGGCCTCTTGTTCGCGCCTTCGGGCCCGAATGATTCGAACGATCCGCTGCTCGCCTCTGCAGAAGGCGGCACTGGCGACTATGAGTCGTTGCAGAAGAAGTACTCTGCGCTGTCCGGCGAGAACGCTTCCTTGCGCGCCTCCTTGGAAGACCTGTCACGCACAGTGGATTCGCTCGCGAATCGTCGCGTCGCGGTCCCGACCGAGGCCCCCGAGACAGAAACGAAGTCGGCAGACAACTACGCCGATCAGGCCGCAGTTCCCTACACCCTCGAGGAAGAGCTGCGCTTTGCCGCGTACATGGACAACATCGAGAGGAAGAAAGAGGAAGAGCGCGAGGCCGAGCGCGAGCAACGTCGCCAGGACCAACTGGCTCGCCGCGTCGATCGCATGGCCGAAGAGCTGGGCTTGGATACTTACCAGAAGGGTGAGATGCAGCGAGTCCTGGCCGAATCCGAAACGGCGACTCGCGAGTACTTCGCCTCGTTGCGCGAGGGCGGCAATTTCGACCGGGACGCGATGCGCCAGGGCATGGCCGACCTGAACCAGAAAGCGACGGACCAGCTCGCTGGCTTCTTGAACCCTTCCCAGCTCGAGCAATACCAAGCTTCCAATAACGGCTTCCAGCGTTTCTTTGGCGGAGACGCAGGCGGCGGTCGCGGGAACCGTAGCGGCGGCGGTGGCGGCGATGCAGCAGGTGGCGGCCGAGGCTTCGGCGGTCTCAATAATGGCGGAAACGCCGGCGGCAGCCGTGGAGGCGGCGGCTTCTAGCCAAACGGTGCCCGCGCCCGCGGGACGAAACGCAAAGGCGCGCTCGGAACAACCGAGCGCGCCTTCTTG
>JBDQJC010000047.1:0-26413 GCA_040264055.1 Planctomycetota bacterium | reverse complement strand
GTCCTGTGTACGTAAAATTTAAGTTTTGCATGAACGAGATGGAATAAGCCATCTCGGCCGCGCCTGATCCGACTATTATAAATATGTTGATGGATCGATGTCATCAAGAAGGAGCACCGATATTCTCAGCATGCAGCATGCGCACGACGACTTCCTTGCCGACTCCGGTTTCGCCGGTCAGGAGTACCGGCAAGTCGGTGCGTCCGACGAGCTTGGTTTCAGCGCGGAGCGAATCGATCGCCTCGCTACGCCCGATCAAGTAGTTGCCACGCCGCGCGGCCTCTTCGCGGGAAAGATTGCGCGCCAGTGCGCCTTGCTGGTGCGCGTACGCCTCAACACGTTCAAGCAACTCGGCGTTGTGCAAGGCCGCGCCGGCCAAGGCTGCCATCGCTTCAAGCAGATCCAGGTCGACCTCATCAAATGCGTGCGAAGCTTCGGCGTCGAGACTGAGCACGCCGCGCAAGCGGCCATCAACGCGAAGGCTGCAGCCCATGCAGGCGTGCACGGTGTGGCTGAGGTCCGGGAAGTCAGCCAACATGCCGTCGAAGGGATCGGGCAGAGGGCTATCGGGCGGGAATTGAACCGGTTGCGACTGTTTGCAAATGGCGGCCAGCCGCGGGTGTTCGTCGAGTCGAAAACGGTGCCCGAGCAGATCGGCAGCCAAGCCGTGTTGAGCGATCGGGACCAAAGTGTCGCCACCTTCAAGGCGGAGTAAGGTCACGGCGTCCGCAGGAAGCACCCGACGAATCGCCGCAACGATGCGGTCCCCGCGGTCTTGAGCATCCAAGCTACTTGCGATTTCGCGCGCAAGTTCAAGGAGAAGCGGCACTTGGGATGTTGTCGTTTGCATGACGTTGTGGATTCGATAACCCATGGGCGTTGTGAAACAAGGAACAATCCCGCTGGAAGTGCGAAATTTCGGGGGCTGAGCATGGCACATGGCTTGCATTTGTCCCGGTATGGAAAACCCTCTCCCCATGCCGGTGGAACGGCCCGCCCCCCAGGATCGGCTGGGGCATTTGGTGGTGCGCTTCCCCGAGCTGCTTCCCGTCTTGCATCGCCATCAGCTGGACTACTGCTGTGGCGGCAATGTCCCGGTTGCAGAAGCCTGTACGACTGCCGGGATCGACATCGACGATCTGATCACCGAAATGAACGCGGCGATCGAGCTCGGTGGCGAATCCGTGCATTGGGATGAACGTCCGCTCGCCGAGCTGACTGAGTTCATCCGCGAGCGTTATCACACCACGCATCGGGTGCAGCTCCCGATCTTGATTGAGATGGCGCGCAAGGTGGAATCCGTGCACGCCGAGAAGCCTGCGGCCCCACACGGCCTCGCCGATGCATTGGAGGCTTGGGTCCCCGAGATGATTCAGCACATGGAGAAAGAAGAGCAGGTGCTCTTCCCGATGATCGAAGCGGGTCGCGGCGAATCGGCCGGTGCTCCGGTACAGGTCTTGGAACAAGAGCACCAGGACCACGGATCCAACCTCGCCAAGGTGCGTGAGCTAGCGCACGACTACGTGGCACCGGCAGAAGCGTGCACAACCTGGCGTGCGCTGTACTCGGGGCTCGCAAGCTTCGAGCGAGACCTGATGGCCCATGTGCACCTGGAGAACCACGTGCTCTTCCCGCGTGCGCTCGCAGGGGCGCCTGCCCAATCCACGGAGGCGGTCTAGTGCTATCCAAGTCTGCAGCCAAAGCCTTCTTCCTGGGAGGCACAGCACTCTGTGCGGTGGCGTTTGTCCTGCTGACGCTTGACACGCTCAAGCAGTTCCCGACTCGTTCCAACGAAGACAAGATGACCGAGGAGGTCGTCGCAGGTTGGCACATTTGGGAACGCAACAACTGCATGGGCTGCCACACCTTGATGGGCGAAGGTGCCTACTACGCGCCCGAACTCACCAAGGTCATTGAGCGTCGCGGCAAGCCGTGGATTCGTGAGTTCTTGAAAGACCCGGAGAAGTTCTTCCCAGGTCGTCGCAAGATGATCAAGTACGACTTCTTCGATCCAGCGACGGACCCAGATGCGGCAACCAATGTCGACAACATCCTGGCATTCTTTGAGTGGATTCAGGAAGTCGACACCAACGGATTCCCGCCCGAGCCGGACATCATTACGGACCAAGCGAGGCAGGCTGCGCAAGTCGCGGCCAACACCGGTGGTGTCGACTTGATGGAAGGCGCCCCGGACTACTTCAAGTCTGTTTGCATCGGTTGCCACGCAGTCGGTGGACAAGGTGGCAATGTCGGACCGGCACTCGACGCGGTCGCGACCAAGTACGAGCGTGACTATCTGTTGCGCTGGATTTCTGACCCCCAGAGTGTGAAGCCAGGCACCACGATGCCGGCTTTGAATCTGGACCCTGAGACGCTCGAGCAGATCGTCACTTACCTCGAAACACTCAAGTAGGGGAACGACATGAAATTCCGCTCACAGAGCATTGCATGGGCCTTCTTCGCGGCCTGTCTGGGCCTTTTTGGCCTGCAGATTGTCTACGGCTTCATCATGGCCTTTGCGCGTGTCGGCATGGACGGCATGCACGAATGGATCCCCTTCAACGTCGCGCGCGCCGTGCACACCAATCTGTTGGTGGTTTGGCTGCTCACTGGTTTCATGGGCGCTGCGTACTGGATCATTCCGGACGAGGCTGATCGTGAACTCTGGTCGCCAAAACTGGCGTGGCTGCAGTTCTGGAGCCTGATGTTTGTCGGTGTCGCCGCAGTCATTGGCTACCACTTCCAGTGGTGGGAAGGACGTAAGTTCCTCGAGATCCCGCGTCCGCTCGACTACTTGGTTGTCGCCAATGTGTTGACCTTCCTGTTCAACATCTTGATGACGATATGGAAAGGTCGACAGATGACCACAACGGCGTCCGTGCTGTTCTTTGGTCTGCTTGCTGCCGCACTTCTGTACTTGCCAGGCATGATCAGCTTTGAGAGTGCCGTGCTGGATAGTTACTTCCGCTGGTGGGTGGTTCACTTGTGGGTGGAAGGCGTTTGGGAACTGATCCTGGGTGCCGTGCTTTCCTACTTACTGATCAAGCTGACCGGCATCGACCGCGAAGTGATCGAGAAGTGGCTGTACATCATCGTGGGCCTGACTTTCTTGTCCGGCATTCTCGGCACGGGTCACCACTACTACTACACCGGAGCTCCGCGCTACTGGTTGATGATCGGTGGCTTCTTCTCGGCGCTCGAGCCGCTGGCCTTCCTCGGCATGGCGATCTACGCGATCGCAATGGCGCGCAAGGGCGGACGCGACCACCCAAACAAGATCGCGATGCGGTGGACCTTGGGTTGTGCGGTCATGAGTTTCGTCGGCGCCGGCTTCCTTGGTTTCGCCCATACCTTGCCGCAAGTCAATATGTGGACGCACGGAACGCTGGTCACCGCGATGCACGGTCACATGGCTTTCTGGGGCGCCTACGCGATGATGGTCCTCGCGATCATTGCTTACGCCTTGCCACAAATGACCGGTCGCGCCAACTACAAAGGCTGGGTCGCGGAAACAGCCTTCTGGGCTACCAACATCGGCATGGTTGGCATGACCGGCGCTTTCGCGGTCATGGGAATCGCCCAGGTTTACCTCGAGCGCAAGGCCGGCATGGACTTCCTCGATGTGCAGGAGGCGATCGAAATCCACTCGTGGGGTTTGATCTTGGCGGCCAGCTTGTTCACCGCAGGTGCCCTGCTGTTCTTCCGTAACTTCATCTCTTACGGACGTCCCAACACCGAGGAGCTAAGCGTATGAGCCAAGGCCCGTTGAGCCTGGTCGGCGAGCCGCGCCCCGAGCCGTACTACCGGCAGGTGGGCACGGAACGTGAGGTCTTCAGCCATTGCGCAGAGTTGGGTCTGCCCTTGTTGCTGAAAGGCCCGACGGGCTGTGGCAAGTCGCGCTTTGTCGAATCCATGGCGGCACGGCTGGGTCGTGAGCTAATCACCGTTCCTTGCCACGATGACACCGGTGCCGCCGACTTGCTCGGCCGCTGGTTGATTCGAGGCGGGGACACGGTGTGGCAAGACGGCCCAGCAACCCGTGCCGTGCGCGAAGGGGCGATTCTCTATCTCGACGAGATCGCCGAGGCTCGCCCCGACGTGCTGGTGCTGTTGCACCCCTTGACCGACCACCGTCGTCAGCTCTACCTCGATGGCACCCAAGAGGTGCTGCAAGCTCCATCGAGCTTCCTGCTGGTCGCCAGCTTCAACCCTGGCTACCAAAGCGGCTGGAAAGAGCTCAAGCCTTCGACGCGGCAACGCTTCGTCGGCATGAGTTTCGACTACCCCGATGAGGCCGTCGAGGCCGAGATTCTGATCGGAGAGACCGCCTGTGAGCCAGAAGTTGCAAAGTCGCTCGCCCGCCTGGGCAAGCACCTGCGCACCCTGGACGAACTCGGTCTCGCCGAACCCGCGTCGACCCGTCTGCTGGTTGATGCCGCCCACCTCATCAAGGTGGGGATGGGGCCCCGTGCCGCGTGCCGAGCCGCCGTGCTCGAGCCGCTTTCCGACGCCCCGGACATCCTTCAGGCCATGACCGAAGTTGTGGCCTTGCACTTCTAAGTTTCGCGGGTTAGCAACTCGCAACCGCCGATTCCGGCAAAACAAGATGAACCGAATTCTCCCTGTTGTCGCTGCCGTCATTGCAGTGACCCCTCTCTACTTCCTCGGTGATGACGCCCCCCCAGCGTCGGAAACCACGCTTGAGGCTGCAAGCAATGACAGCCCGCGCGTGTTCTTCCCAGCCGGGGGATCAGTCGGACCCGAAGCCCTGGGCTCGTTGGTCGGGCAAGAGCAAGCAGTTCTGACTGCTCCGCCTTTTGTTCCTCCGCCGATTACCCGCAGCCATCCGACCAAGTTGATTGTCGATATGGAGGTGACCGAGTTCACCGCCGAGATCGCCGACGGTACCGAGTACACCTTCTGGACCTATGGTGGCACCGTTCCGGGTAGCTTCATCCGCACCCGCGTCGGTGATGTGGTCGAGTTCAACTTGCACAACCACCCGTCGAGCAAGATGCCTCACAACATCGACTTGCACGCGGTCACCGGCCCTGGCGGTGGTGCAGCAGCGTCGTTCACGGCGCCAGGTCACACTTCGCAGTTCTCCTTCCAGGTCACCAACCCGGGTTTGTACGTCTACCACTGCGCGACCGCGCCGGTCGGCATGCACATCGCGAACGGCATGTACGGTTTGATCTTGGTCGAGCCGGCCAAAGGCCTGCCGCCGGTGGACAAGGAGTACTACATCATGCAAGGCGACTTCTACACCGAGGGCGACTACGGTGCCCCCGGCTTGCAGCCGTTTAGCATGAAGAAGGCTCTGCAAGAGATCCCCGACTACGTGCTGTTCAACGGTTCGGTTGGCGCGCTGGTCGGCGATAACGCAATCACCGCAGATGTCGGCGAGCGTGTGCGCTTGTACGTCGGCAACGGTGGCCCCAACCTGGTCAGCTCTTTCCACGTCATTGGCGAGATCTTCGACGCAGTCAGTGTCGAGGGTGGATCGCTCGTGAACGAGGACGTGCAAACCACTTTGGTGCCAGCCGGCGGCTCGGCCATCGTCGAGTTCGACACGGAAGTGCCGGGCACTTTCATCATCGTCGACCACAGCATCTTCCGTACCTTTAACAAGGGTGCATTGGGTATGTTGAAAGTCAACGGCCCAGAAGACCTGATGGTCTACTCGGGCAAGCAAGACGATCGCATTTACCAGCCGGAAGGTGGCGCGATTCAAGAGATGCCTGGCGTCACGGCCGTGGCAGCTCCTGAGGCTCGCACGCTGCAGGAACGCATGGAGTTGGGCGCAAATGTTTACGCTCAGAACTGTCTCGCTTGTCACCAGCCGAACGGCGCGGGCATCCCGAATGCCTTCCCGCCGCTTGCCGGGGCAGACTTCCTGATGGCTGACGAAGCGCGTGCGATCCGCACGGTTTCGGAAGGCTTAACGGGCAAGATCACGGTCAACGGAGCGGAGTACGACGGCATCATGCCGAAGCCAAACCTGACGGATGATCAGATCGCAAACGTCATGACCTACGTTCGTAACAGTTGGGGCAACGAAGGTGGCTTGACCACTCTCAAAGCGGTCCGGGCTGCCAAGAGCTCAGGAACTGGCCACTAATCCCAAGCCTTCTGCGAAGATAAGACGATGCGTCCTTTCACCTGCTTCTTCCTTGGACTGATCGGCGTCAGTTTCGTGTCCTGCACGAAGCAAGAGCCCGAGACCAGCTTGAAGAAGCAGGTGAATCCCGCCAAGCAAGCCCAGGAACTCCCCTGGGCTGCCACCGAGCAGGTGGTGGTTCCCTCGGGGATCTACCGCCCGCTCTACCCGGGGCGTGATGAACCGGAAGAGGCCGAAGTGGCTGGCTTCAAGATTGATAAGTTTCCGGTGACTCAAGCCCAGTACTTAGCATTCGTTGCGGCCAACCCGCGCTGGCGCCGTTCCGCGGTTGCCGCACTGTTTGCCGACAGGAACTATCTGTCTTCCTGGCCAGACGATTTGCAGCATCCCGATGGCCAAGGATCCGCGCCGGTGACCCAGGTTTCCTGGTTCGCAGCGCGAGCCTATGCCGACTGGGCGGGCCAGCGCCTTCCTACGCTGGCGGAATGGGAATACCTCGCGGCGGCCAGCGCCGAAGCCGCTTTTGGCCGCGATGACCCTGGCTACAACCAAGTCATTCTGAACTGGTACGCGCGACCGACTCCAGAGCTCTTGCCGGCCGTGGGCCAAGATCCCGCCAACTTCTACGGCGTGCACGATCTTCACGGGCTGGTCTGGGAGTGGGTCGACGATTTCAACTCGGCCTTAGTGACCGGCGAATCGCGCGGTGACTCAGGGCTCGAACGCAATCTGTTTTGCGGTTCGGGTTCGATTGGCGCAGCAGATCCGGCTGACTACGCAGCATTCATGCGCTTTGCATTCCGCAGCAGCCTGCAGGCGAATTACACCGTGCGCAATCTCGGCTTCCGATGTGCACAAGACCTCGACGACAACGTGCAATGAAAACTATCCTCTGTTTGCTTTGTGGGCTCCTTTGCTTTGCGTGTAGCAAAGATGAGGAAAGCGACGCGCTTGCTTCGACGGAAGCGAGCATTGCTGAATGCTGCGCCGAGGACGGACTCGAGATCGAAGATGCATTGGCCGAGATTGGTCTTGATGCAGAGTCGATCTATCAACTTCCGACCAAGTTCACCGACACCAACGGGAAAACCCGCGTGCTGGCCGACTTCCGCGACAGACCAGTCGTCGTGGCAATGATCTTCACACACTGTGAGTACGCCTGCCCGGTGATTATCGAAGACCTCCACCGCTTCGAAGCAGGGTTAAGCGAGGCCGAGCGCAATGCCGTCCACTGGGTGTTGATTAGCTTCGACGCCGAGCGCGACACCCCGGGAGTCTTGGCTGAGTACGCGAAGAACAACGAACTCGATCTGAGCCGCTGGACCCTGCTGCATACCGATGCAGCCGGCGTACGCGAAGCGGCTGCCGTGCTCGGAGTTCGCTACAAGCAAACGCCAACGGGAAGCTTCTCGCATGCGAATCGCATGACGGTGCTGGATCAGGCTGGCCGCATTCATCGGCGGCTTGATGGCTTGAATGTGGATGTCAGTCCGGGCATTGCTGCGCTGCAAGGCCTGCTCGCGACGGACGCTTAAGTCATGGAAGTTGACTTCGACCTCGGCGAGCGACTGTTCGGCCGCTTCTGGCGTCGTTGGAAAGGCAAGCAGTCGACGGCCGAGAGTCGTCACGAGGATTTCCTCGCCTTGTCAGCGCGAGCGGAACCGATCGCCGCCATGTTGGCTGGCCAGCGCATGCGGTTGCGCGAAGCGGAATCGGTTGGGGGTGTGCGCGGTCGTGTCTTGTTGCTGCCGAATCCCCAGCTCATCCCTGCGCAAGACGCAGATGCAGCATGGGAGTTCTTCTTGACGCGATTGGCGATCAGCGTGGAAGTCTGGCGTGAGCGCGGTGCCAGTTTCGTGCCGCAGGCAGTGGCGGGGTCAAGAATGGCCGAGCTGCAGACCTCTTGCGCGGCAATGTTCGAGGCGCAAGCGGCCGAGTTGCGTCTCTGCGAGCAGTGGTCTGGGTTTGCTGCTCGGGTAGCGCGCGCGCGCGCGGCAGAGTTGGCAGAACGCGATCGATCCAAGAAGAACAAAGAACTCAATGCGGCGAGCAAGGCTTGGGAGGCGCTGAGGCGCCGGATCTTCGCCGGTTCGTGCTCGACGGAAGAAGCGGGCGCATCGCTCGCGAACATCACTCGCGCTGGTCTCGGCACTCTCGATTCCCCCGGCTTCCTCCTGTGGGGGGATGCTCTCAGTCTGGAAGAGATCTCCAATGCTGATGCCGAGATTTCTGCCCTCGATGAGAGTGAAAAGGAAGCGGGTGTTTCCGAAGACGCCAGCGAACGGATGGCCAAGCCGCGCGACTTTGTCACGCGCGCAGTGGTCGAGCAAGACGAAGACAAGGACATCATGCCGGAGCATGTCTTCGAGAAGATTCAGACGCTCGAAGAGTTTTCCGGTGGACGCCGGCGATTGGACGGGGCGGACGATATGGACGACCAAGCTCAGGCTCTCGATGAGTTGGACTTACGCGAAGTCATCCGTGGCGGCCCCGAGGTCGAAAGCGTCTATCGGGTCGAGCTCGATGCCTGGGACGCGGTGCCCGATGTGCAAACCATCGAGCCTCACGAGCGCGCCGTGATGTACGACGAGTGGAATGAGCCCGCACGCAGCTATCGCCGTGAATGGGTCGCCGTTTACCCCTGCGCGGTGCAAGCTCAATTGGCCGAGTGGGCGGAGCCGCGGCTGGCTTCCCAACGCACGCGGATCGAAGCTTTGGTGCGCCAGTTGAACCAGCGTCGTGAGGCCCGCGTGCGCGAGCGACGGCAGCTCGATGGATCCGAGATCGACCTGCAACAGTACATCTTGCATGCGGCGGCAGAGAAAGCTGGTCAGCCGAGCAACGGTCAGGTCTACGCGAATCGTCGTCCGCGGCATCGCGACTTAGCTTGCTCGGTTTTGATGGATGTCAGCTTGTCGGCCGACGGTTGGATCGACGATCGGCGGGTGCTCGATGCGGTGCAAGACGCGGCTCTCTTGCTTGGCGAGGTCACCGATCGGCTTGATGATGCCTTCCGCCTGCAGGCATTCGCGAGCCAGACGCGCAACTACAATCGCGTCTGGACTCTGAAGGGTTGGAACGACTCCTGGCCAGCGGCGCGCAATCGCCTGGGCGCGCTGCGCACCCAGGGCTACACCCGTATCGGGCCGGCCTTGCGTCACGCAAGCGCCGGGCTGGCGAGCCACCCCGCTCGCCGTCGGCTGCTGCTGCTGCTGACCGATGGCAAACCGACGGATTTTGACCGCTACGAAGGCGGCTACGGGCGTGCCGATGTGCGACAAGCGGTGCGCGAGGCGGCGCAAATGGGCGTGCAAATCCACGCGATCGGATTCGACCCCGCCGTGGCGAGCCAGCTGGGCGAGATGTTCGGTTCAGGCGGCTGGGCGGCGGTCAACGGGCCGGCGGCTTTGAGCGAGGCGGTGCTCGAAGCCTATGGGCGATTTGCCGTGTGACAGATTCGTGATACCTGATTCGGGAGATTCCGTCACCCTAGACGGCTCGGAACGAAGAACTCCTGATGGCCGCCGCCCGCATTCTGCTCGTCGAAGACGACCCGGACCTGTCCAAGCTCGCCGCGCTGCACCTGCGCGATGAGGGCTGGACGGTCGAGCTCGAGGCGGACGGCTCGCGCGCGGCCGATCGCCTGAGTCGTGATTCTTTCGGCTTGATCGTGCTCTACCTGATGTTGCCCGGGGTGGACGGCCTGGAGATTTGCCGCCGCCTGCGTGCCGCCGAGAACTACACGCCGCTGATCATTCTGACCGCCAAGTCCTCCGAGGTCGATCGGGTGCTCGGCCTTGAGCTTGGTGCCGACGATTATCTGACCAAGCCGGTCAGCCTGCGCGAGTTGGTCGCTCGAGTCAAAGCTGCCTTACGCCGTTCGCAGCAGTGGCTCGCGGTGCGCGAGCAGTCCGCCGATGATGCGGTCGCACATGGCCCGCTGCGCATGGACCCGCGCCGTCGCGAGGTCCTTTGGGACGGTAAGTCGCTTGAGCTGACGGCCAAAGAGTTTGATCTGTTGCTGCACTTCGCGCGCAATCCTGGCCGTGTCTTCACTCGCAGCGAGTTACTCGAAGATGTGTGGGGCTATGGCTTCGACGGCTACGAGCACACGGCCAACTCGCATATCAACCGCCTGCGGCGCAAGGTCGAGCAAGACCCCGCTGAGCCGCTATTGGTGCGCACCGTTTGGGGTGTGGGCTACAAGTTCTTGCCTCCGGAACCCGAAACCGTCGCTTAACTCATGTCCACCTGGTTCAGCAGTTTGTACTGGAAGATGGCGGCCGCAATCGTCGTGATCTTCGTCGCCGCGGGCATTGGTGCCTTCTTGTTGATGACGCGCACCGCGGAGTTGCATGCGCTGGAAGTGCAGCAATCACTCTCGCGGGATGTTGCGGCAGCGATCGTCAAGCACAACACTCTCTTCAAGGAAGGAGAAGTCAATCAAGAAGGTGTGTCGGGCCTCTTTATGAAGCTGATGGCGGTGAATCCGACGCTTGAGTGCTACCTGGTCGACCCGCAGGGCACGATTCTTGAGTTTGACGCGCCGCCGGGGAAAGTGGTGCGCGGCTCGATCAGCCTAGAACCGATTCATGAGTTTCTCGCGGCAACGACGGATTGCTGCGTGCTCGGCGATGACCCGCGCGACCTAGCGGAGCAGAACATCTTTTCTGCGGCTCCGGTTGAAGTGGAGGGCGAGTTGCTGGGCTATGTCTACGCGATTCTGGCAAGCGAGCAGTATGAATCGCTGGCCGGATTCCTGGGCGCGCGCTCGTTCATGCGGAATGGCGTGATCGCGCTGGCAGGTTTTTTTACGGTCGGAGTATTGGGCGCGCTCGCGGTGTTGTGGCTGCTGACCGGCCGCTTGCGCGAACTACGGAATTCCATGAACGAATTCCGTGCCGGTGATCGCTCGCAGCGCGCATCGGTGCAGGGAAACGACGAGGTTGCGGCGCTTGCGCAGGACTTCAACTACCTCGCGGAAACAGTCGTCGCGCAAGTCGGCAAGATTCGGCGTTCGGACCGTATGCGACGCGAGATGATCTCGAACATCTCGCATGATCTGCGCACGCCGGTCGCTTCGCCTCGGGGCTACCTGGAGACGAGTTTGGCCAAGGAATCGGGCCTTTCTCCGGAGCAGCGCCAGGAGTATCTGCAGGCTGCGCTGCGAAGCACCGACCGCTTGGGTCGCCTGATCGACGACCTCTTTGAGTTGTCGAAATTGGAGAGTGGCGAGATTCGGCCACAGATGGAACAGTTCCCGGTCGCTGAGCTGGTTTCGGATGTGGTGCAGAAGTTTCGGCTTCAGGCCGAGAAGCGCGGCGTCAACTTGCAAGCGCGGGTGCCCTCTGGATGCACCGAGGTCCGGGGCGACATTGGCTTGCTGGAACGCGTGCTCGACAACCTGGTGGATAACGCGCTGCGTTACACGCCTGCAGGTGGCACGGTGCGCGTTTCGATTACCGATCAAGGCGATTCGGTTGAAGTGCGCGTGGCAGACACGGGTTGCCGAATCCCGAAGGACGAGTTGCCGCGCATTTTCGATCGCTTTTATCGCGTCGACAAAGCGCGTAGCGAGGATCCCGGCGGCACGGGGCTGGGCCTTGCCATCGCCAAGCGGATTCTTGCGCTGCACGATTCGGTGATTGGCGTAGCGAGTCGCCCCGAGAAGGGCACGACTTTCGCTTTCGAGCTTTCGGCCTAACCGGTGGAAGTTTGGCGCGGCAGTGCCCGTGAGCAAAGTGTTGTGAGCTGTGATGGATTCGTGATCTGGCTGCGATGAGCGGGGGACCCGTGATCGCGATGGTCTTGAGGTTCGGGTTTGGCTTCCGCCGCTCCCGCAATCACTCAAGCTCAATCAATCCATGCTCAAAACTCCTTCGACTCTTCTTCCTGCCGCGCTCGGCTTCTGCGTGATCGGCTTTGCCTTTACTTCGATGGTTGAACACGCGGGGGCGTCGCCAACCCCGGCCGCCTCGCGTAGCTACGAAATCACGATCACCAATCTGAGCGCCAATCAGATCATCTCGCCGCCGATCTTGGCGACTCACGATGACTCCGCGCGCATGTTCACGCCTGGTGCAGCGGCTTCGATCGAGCTGGCCGCGATCGCTGAAGATGGCGACAACAGCGCGATGGCTAGCTTGCTGGCCTCAAACAGCGGCGTGCTTGACATCGTGACCGCCGCTGGTGGTATCGCCCCGGGCACCTCGATCACGCTGACCATCGAAGCCGATGGCATGCACCGCTGGTTCTCGATGGCGGGCATGTTCGTGACCACCAACGATGCCTTCGTCGGCATCGACAGCATGACGGTGGACGAGATGGCAACCGCCGGTAAGTTCTTCGTTCCGGTTTGGGACGCCGGCTCGGAGGCGAACTCCGAGAACGGGATGTACATCCCAGGCCCACCATTCGGGAATGGTGGCATGCCCGATCCAGCGCCATCGGAAGGCTTCGTGCACCTGCACAGCGGCATCCACGGGATCATGGATGTCCTGCCGGAAACCTACGACTGGGGTAGCTACGGCGCTTTGATCGAGTTCAAACGGCTGTAGTCGCCTCGCGTTTGATCAAAACGAAGAGGGCCGTGCAGCGATTTGCTGCGCGGCCCTTGGTCGTTGCGTTTCTCTGGTCTCAGCCTTCGATCTTGATTTCTTGATCGTCCGCCTGCTTCGCGCTGTAGCGCACGGTCACCGGACCGTCGCCGCGCACGATCCATGCGAGTTCGATGCGGCCGGGGCCGGCGCTGCGGCCCGGCACGCCATCATTCAAGCGCAAGCGAGCCGGTTCCCGGTCGACGGCTTGGAAGGACTCGGGGTTCCAGCGATCTGGCATGACTCCGCCGGCCAGTACTTCGACGCCCTCAATCGTGACGATGTCGGGGGTGCCCAAGTCTTCGCGAGCCGCCATGGCCGATCGACTCGGTAGCAGCGCGTCGTTTTCCAAAGCGACCCGGATACGGCGCAAACCGCCCGGCATTTCTTCGATGATCGGATCCGCGAATCGCACCTTGGCGATTTCTTCCGCGTGCCGAGCGCAGAAGATTGCATTGCGATGGGTCATCTCTTCAATCAGGAATGACGGAGCAACCCGGCCGTGCTGCCGTTTGTAGCCACCGATTTCGATCGTGCCGTAGTGCGGATGCTCAAACTCCTGCCAAGGAATGTAGAGCTGTCCCAGCATGACCGAGTCATTGAAGAACAGACTTCCATCCTTGCCGTTCGGCGGCTCGGCGGCGTCGTTGTACAGCTGGCTGCGGCTCCACATCTCATTGGTGAAGCTAAAGATTCCCAAGCCTTCATAGGTCCAGTTCACAAAGCCTCCGTGCACCGTGTAGAGGTCCTTCCAAATCACCATGTAGCGATAGAAGGGCAAGATGCCTTCGCCCTCGGCGCCAAGGGAATCGTAGACCTGAATGTCGCGACGTGGGTAGGTGATGACGCCTTCGGCGGCGGGCCCACGAAGAATCATGCCGCCCGCGTTGTGGAAGCTCTGCACGCCGGCGATGTTGTCGCGGCGCAGGAAGAAGCGCCCGACTGCTTCGGTCTCGGGGTAGCTAAACGGGTAATCGCCCGCGCCCCGTTGGATATGGCCCGGCTGCCAATCCGACGGCCAGTTGCGGTTCATGTCATAGCCGCCCTTGCCATCTTCATTAAAGCGGCCGTCCTGATCGTTATCGATGCCTTCGTAGCCGAGCATCAGCCAGTCACCCTGCTGTTCACCCGAGACACGAATCATCACGCGTGAGTCATCGGGATCAAGGCGGTGGGTGCCGCGACCCATCTCGACCTTCTTGCGCATCATCGTGATCTCGCCGTCGCCGTTCAGGTCGTCGTAGTCGTCCTCATCGAGTAGACCATCGCGATCGTTGTCAGTTGGCTTGGTGCCAGTGCGAGAACTGGAGGCCGTATTGGCTTCGTTGAACCAGTGATCGCGGCCGTCCGGATTCTGCGATGGCAGAAGGTAGAAGGTGCGATGGTCGAGCAGCCAGCGCGCGCGTTCATTGTCCTCGTAGTGCTCGAGCAGCCACCAAGCCAAGTAAACTACGGCTTCGCCACCCTGCACTTCGTTGCCGTGCACATTGCCGTCGACCCACATCGCGGGGCGGGTGTGCGGGTCGCTGTTCTCGTGATTGCCGACCGTGTAAACGATCATCGGGCGGCCTTCAAAGGAGCTCCCGATCTGTTCCTGACTGACAAAGCCCGGGAAGGCTTCATCGAGGCGATCCATCTGCGCTTGCAGTTCGCCGTGGGTGTAGTAGCGATTCCAGGGAATCTCGACTTTCGGCGACCACTGGCCACCGGATTGTTGGGCACAGGCCATGAGGGCCGGTGCGATCATCGTGCAAAGGGTAATCATCGCAGGGCTCCTTAGAGTTCGACCAGGGTTTCGCCCGCGGTGCGGGACATCAGGCGGACGCTTGCTTGGCTACCTTCCGGTAATTGGATCAACCAACGCAGAGTGGTCGTTCCGCCGAGGCCTTCCAGGCGTGGAAGTGCTTGCAGGCGACGACCGCTGAGTAGCGTGCCGCCTTCGGGAAGTTCAAGAACTGCGCGCACCGGAACATGGCGTCGCGTTGCGGCGCCCATTTCAGCCATGGTCGCGAGCAAGCCTTGATTCGTGACATCGAGTTCGATCGCGACGATGCCAGCGCCGCGTTCTTCGCGCCGCAGCTTGGTGGTGAGTTGCGCAAAGTCCTCGGACATGCCGTCGAGGAATGCGCGGTAGCGTTGGCCGATCGCTTCCAGCTCTGCAGCCGGTGGATTGTGCTGCACCAATGGCAACCAGCCGCCGATTTCCGCGCCGGGGTCGCCATCGGCAACGCGGGCATCGCCCTCGAACTGACGGGGGACGGCAGTCCAGGCGTGGAAGGCGTCAGTCAGATGTTGATCTGCCCAGCGCAGCATCTTGACCTCATCAGATCCACCCGATTCGCCATCAGGTCCTTGGGTATCGAGTGGTATCGACCAGACGGAAGACTCGATGACCGGTAGACCGAGTTGGAAGTAGGCCCAGTCAGCGAAGTTGCCGTAGCCGTGCTCGGCACTGCGGGGCTTGTTTTCTACCTCGGCGTAGAGCCGCTCGCTCCAAATGGACAGCAGCGCGGCGTCTTGCTTGCGCGGTTCGGTCGAGTTGGTATCGCTACTGCTCGCTCCCGAGGGAGGCTTTGCCAGATTGTCTTCATCGTCGAGCACGATCACCAAGGCAATGCGCGGGTTGGCCAGCACGAAGTCTGCGATCGTGCGGCTCTCGCGTTCCGAGAGCTGAAAGAGGCTCGACTCGGGGCGGTGCGCGCGCCAGCGGTGCGGGAAATTGGCTTCAAGCATGACGCCTCCGGGGCCGTCTTCCCCGTTGCGACGGTCGCCGTCTTCGTCGTGGCCTTCGGCTTCCAGGCGGTGGGTGCCGCGTTCGCCGGCCGATCGATCCGCTTTGCGCATGACCCGTGGGTCGTCCTCGTCGACGATCCATTCGCCTGAAGCATCAGGAATGCGCAACTGCAAGACCTGCCCGTCGCCGTCGAGGTCGTCGGCTGGGTCTTCATCGGTGCGGCCATCGTGGTCGTCATCGATCGAGCGACCGCGATGCGGTGCTTCGCCAGCGAGCACAGCGGCCATCGCGTCCGGGTTCGCTGCGGGCAGGATGTGTACCGCCGCGGCGTCTAAGAGAGGCGAGCCTGCAGCGAAGTGCTTGCAAAGATCCAGCGCAAGTTCTGAAGCCACCAATCGGTCGCCTTCCAAATTCGCAACGATCAAGACTGCGGGGCGACCCGGAGCATCGGTGTTGCCAAAGCTCGCCAGCCAAATCGGCCGATCGGCTGCAGTCCGACCCAGTTCCACCGCACCGATCGCGCGCATGCGCTGATCCAACTCACGCACGCCCGTGTATCCGGCGGGGGCAGGAGCCTGTGGTGTCGGAGCCGGTTCCGTGATCGCGGCCTCCGGCTCAGGCTCTTGGGCCGCCGCCCGCGCCCCAAACCCAAGGGTCAGCGCGACGAGCCAGATTGGCCAGGAGGTGCGGAGTCGCGCACAGGAATTGGGAGGGCTAGGCATGGCGGGGCGAGTCTACCAACGAATCTGGCCCCCTTGAGTGGTGGTTGCCAGTCGCAACCCCCCTATTTTGGATGGGATAGGCCCGAATTCTCAGCTAGGCGAGCCCGATTGAGAAAAGGAGGCGGAAACCGCCGGGAGATAGGTGGTTCTGACAGTTCTTCACCACTCAAGGGGGCCAGACTCGCATGGACCCAGAGTGCATTGAGTCGCTCTTTCAAGAGTTCACGCAGGCGGACTCCAGCACCACCCGTGAGTTTGGCGGCACGGGCTTAGGGCTGTCGATCACGCGGCGCTTGACCGAGGCGATGCAAGGTCGGATTGAAGTCAGCAGCCAACTCGGTTGTGGGAGTCAGTTCAGCGTAAGAATCCCTGCGGTTGCGACCGGCCAATGTGCGGAAACCCGTCAAGTTGGATGCTCCGGCAAGCGCGCGGTGGTGATCGATTCTTCCGATCTCGTGCGACAGGCGGTGGAGGCTGCGGCGACGCGTCTTGGTATTCGCTGCATGCATGCCAACGACTTGAATCAAGCCGATGTGCTCTTCGTCGATGCTTCGCTACCTCAGAGCAAACTCGGTGCTCTGAAGCGGCAAGCTGATTCGATGGAGATCCCCTTGATCTGGCTGGATCATTCGCACGGCAACGACGCGAGTCAGGTGGACCCGGCTCTCGGATCGATCCCGCGCATTGCGCTGCCCTTGCATCGCAGTGCCTTCCGCGATGTGCTTCGAGATGCCTTGCGGTGCAACCCGGCCGAGCAAGAATCCAGCATCCAGGGCACGGCGCAGTCGAGTTCGGAAGACGATATGGACTGGGTCGCGACGGCGCTTGACGGGCAGACCGTCTTGCTCGTCGAGGACAATCAGGTCAATGCACGCGTTGCGCGCCGTCATTTCGAACGGGCAGGCGTGAAGATCCATCATGTCTGGAATGGTGCCGAAGCTGTGCAAGCCGTGCGCGAGGCAGACTACTGCCTCATTCTGATGGACTGCCAAATGCCGGTCATGGATGGCTATCGAGCCACCGAGGCGATTCGCGCGTTGCCCGGCCCGAAGGGGGCGACGCAGATCGTCGCGATGACTGCGCACGCGATGTCGGGCGATCGTGATCGATGCCTCGCCGCGGGCATGGATGACTATCTGACCAAGCCGATGCGTCCCGCCGACCTCAACAGCGTTCTGGCGCGAGTTCTGAATCGAAAAGCCGCTTGAGTCGGCGCGACGGGTAGGCTACGGATACCACCGAGAATCTCGGTCCCTCATGCTCCGTACCTTTCTCCGCCGCGTCCTTCGTGGCCGTCCCAAGATGCTTCAAGCTGGCTCCCCTGCTCCCGATTTTCGGGTCATGGACCACATGGGCAACGAGCGCAGCCTCGCGGATTTCGCGGGCAAGCGCGTCGTGCTCTGGTTCTATCCCAAAGCCGACACTCCTGGCTGAACGAAACAAGGCCATGGATTCCGTGATCGAATCCAAGACTTTGCGGCCAAGGATGTCGCTGTTTGCGGTGTTTCGCTCGACTCTGTTGAGGACAACCGGGCCTTCGCGGAGAAGTTTGAGTTTCCGTTCCCTTTGCTGTGCGACACGCGTGGAGAGATGAGCCGAGCTTATGGCGCAACCACCACGGCCGAGGATCAATACGCCTCGCGCTACACCTACGTGGTGGGTACCGATGGCAAGATTGAACATGCGATCGATACCAAAGACCCCGCCGGGCAAGCCAATGAGCTGCTCGCCAAACTCAACTAGCGAAGAGTGACCTGGAAGTTGGCAAAGCGCAGGGGGCTACTGCACCTCGATCGGTCGGTAGTTCGTGAAGCTGCCTCGCCCGGGGCCGCTTTGGAAAAACACCGCGGCTTGCACGTAGCCAACGGTCTGCCCCGATAGGCCGCCGTTGTTTGGAATCGGGTAACTCAAGGTCGTGCTACCGCTCGCACCGATGGTTCCACTGGCTGTCGTCTGGAGATTCCCCAGGTAGCGATAGCCAAGCGGCGGCAAGTGTGCCGGTGCCGCGAGCAGGTGGCGCGCATAACCGAGCTGGAAATGATCGCCGGGCGTGCCCGAGATCGTGATTTCGACGCTTCCCCCCGGGATCAAATTGCCACCGACCGAAAGAGTCGGCACGCCAAGTTGTGCAATCGCTGCGCGTACATCCGGGCGTGGGCCAATCATGCCGCCACTTCCTTGCGGAGTCCCGGTCGCAGTCAGCAGGGAACGCAAGGCAAGGGGATCAAGCCCCAGGCCATAGGCCTCGCGCACGATGCCATTCAGCATGACGCCGGCACCGGTCACGATTGGCGTGGCAGACGAGGTGCCGGAGAATGCTGCGGTGTACTCCGTCTGCACCGATCCCCCGCTGTACAAATCGCCGTACCCGGTTGTCGTGACATCGAATCCCCAGCCGTGCACATCCAAGCGTGTGCCGTAGTTGCTGAAGTAAGCCGTATTCAGCGAACTGCCATCGGAGGCTCCGCACATGACCGCGCCGGAGTCACGCACATTGCGGTCGAACAGGCCGTCATAGGCCGCAGCATCCAGGTTGTTGGAGCCGTTGCCTGCAGCCGCATACACATGCGTGCCCGCGGCAGTAGCGGTTTGCACCGTGGCAAAAATCGCGGCGTCGTATTCACAAGGGTGCGGGCTTGGCGCCGAGCTATAGCACTGCACTTCCAAGACAACGACATCGCCTGGGCCAGCTGCTGCCGTGGCGTTGGCAATCGCAGTCGGGATGTTCGCGACGCTTCCCAAGTGCGAGGACATCAGGACATCGGCTTGATGCACGCTGCCTTTCACGCCTGTGCCATTGTTTTCGCCTACCAGTTCGCCCAAGACGGCCGTGCCATGGTCCCAGGGGTAGGGGGCACCCGCCAGGCCGATGAACTGATTGAGCGACTTATGCCGGATGTCTTCGTGGTCGTGGGTCCAGCCCGTTTCGACGTCGGCGATGGTCGTGCCTTCGCCGCGGCCTCCGCTGAAGTTCTGGCCGTAGTCCGCGTCGATGCCCAGTGGAGCGGCGCGCCGATAGCCCTGACGGAATTCATAGTCCGGAGCCGGCAGTTGCGGGGCCATCGGTTGCCAAGCGGCTCGGCTTAATAAGCCGATCGCGGCCGAAGGGAGGCGCGGCAAGCCACCGGCCAGACTGAGAGTGCTGCTCATCTCGAGCAGCTCCGTTCCGCGTGGCGCACTGGGGTCAGAAAGCGTGCCGACCGGATAGGCCAGCTCTACCAGGTCAAAGCGATTGCAAAAATCGCAGCTGGCGCCGAGTTGATTGGCGTCAGGAAGCTCAACCAGGAAGAAGAGATTGAGGTCGTGCAGTGCGATGCCGCTGCGCGCTTCGCCCTCGGCTCGCCAAGCGTCCAACTCGGCTTCTGGCCGCTCGATCAGCCGGCGAATCGTGGCCCCGGAAGCTGCAAGCCGTTGATTGATCTGAGCGAGTTCGGGTAGATCCTGTGCCGAGGCAAACTGCCCCGCGCGCAAACGCACGCCCGAATCGTGAGCAAACTTCAGGATGAGTTGTTGCCCTTGATGATGCTCGTGAACGATCGTCTGACTCGGCTTCGTGCCAAGCGGCGCCAAATCGGTCGATTGCGCTGCAAGTGTTGTCCCGGCAAACAGGCCGACGAGTAAGCCAAGGGTAGGGAATACGGGAAGGGCCATAGGCCCAGCCTACTTCAACTCAGCGATGCTGTATCGAAAGCTCAGCTGTCGCGCTGCGGAAGTTCGGGCAGACGGCCACGCTGGGGCGGCACCGTTTTCTCCGGTCGATAGCGCAACTCGGCCTGGCGTTTCTTATTCCCGAGGGCCGCGCGAACGGCTTCTTTGCGATTGCCATCGCTTTCCGGCACGCCGTCCAGGTCAAAGCCAAACTCCTGGATGACAACGAGCCCGACATACTCGCCGTCGCTACTGCGTAGCGGCAAGAAAACGTCGCGGCCCGCCAGCCAATGGAAGTCGTCGCTCTTGGCCATGTAGACTTCGTTCATGACGAGGCCGTCGGGGCGCAAGGAAAGGCGGACTCGGTTGTCGCCGCCGTAGTCGCCGAACGGAAATGGCAGGTCGGAAAGCACGCGGAAAATCTGGGCGCGCGACTCTAGCCCTTGCGGCGTCTTTGCGAAGACCCGACTCTCGCTGGGGATCTCGACTTTCTCGAAGCGGTTGGCCGCATGCGTGAAGTAGGCCTCGACGTCATTCTCGGCGGCGAACCAAGCTTCGAGGTCTGTGAAGACCAAGGTTGCGCCGCGCAGCACCGTGTCGTCGCCGCTGCGATTCTTCCAAAGTGGACTGCGTTCTTGGTTGTCCTTGAGTTCCCAGCTCGGCAGGTGGAGGATCCCGTCGTCCTTCAAGTTGTCTTCCGGAGTCCACTTCTTTCGGTGCAAGCCAGCGTCGCAAAGCAGTTCGCCCAAATTGCGCCGCTCTGACTTGGTCATGCCGGGCAGGGAACGCGACAAGCGTTCGAGTTCGCGGAGCAAAGCGTCGCTGTCTTCCCGGAAAGGAGCAAGGCGCTGGGCAAGGTCGCCCAGCGTGAACGGCTGATGGCCGGGCGGTGATGTGCTGCCCGGCGCCAAGGAGAAATCGCGCGTGGTGAGTTCCTGGAACCAAGCGACCAGATCGAGTGGCAGCTTGCCGGCTTCCTTCTTGGTCGGAACCGGGAGTGCCCAGTCCGGCTGAAAGTGGTCTCGACAGAACTCGGTCCAGCTGACTTCGCGGTAGCTCGGCAGGGAATAGGACGCCTCGACCTCCCCAGTACCTTGGGCGGCGGCAACGAGCAGCGCGAGCGAGAGCATCCCTCTTCTTTTCGGTCAGGCTGAGCAGAATTCCAAAGCCAAGTTAGGATTCGGGCATGGTCCTTTGGCTTAGGAAAGCGCTTCTTGCGCTGTTTGCGGTCGTCTTGCTTCCGCAGGACGCCGTAAGTGCGCCGCCGGGAATCGCGCAAGAGCCGCAGTCCGAGGAGGTTGCGGCCGCGCTCAAAACGATGAAGACGCGCAAGCTGTCCTGGACGGAAAAGGCCGAGGCGATGGATGAGTTGCTGGCTTCGGGCGAGGACGGCTGCGCGGAACTCTGCGCCTACCTCGCGAAGCAGCTCAAAGGCATGGACGCGAGTTTTCACAAGCAGTGGAAGCGGATCGAAGACGACTTCACGCGCGAAGCGGCCAAGCTGGCGCAAAGCCGCTTGGACAAGAAAACGCAAGCGCGAATCGAGGAACTGCGCGTCACTTGGTTAAAGGCGAGCCGCGCCGAAGGCTTGACCAAGGCGATGGTGAAAGATATTTGTGACCCGGCTCACGCGGAATTGGCGGCAATCCTGGATGTCAACCTGGTCCAGGTCTGGGACGCGGATTCGAAACTGGAAGCGCGTTGGACGGAGCTGATTCAGCAGCTCGACGATTTGGTCTATGTCCACGACTACTGGCGAGCCTCGCGCGCTGAGTTATTGGCCGCGGCGGACAGCTGGGCAAAGAAGTCCTTTGTCGCGAAGGAGCTCCCCGATCCAGAAGGCTATGAAGCGATGATGATGACCAAGCTCACGCGCGCTGCGCGGTTGGCGACGGTCATGCCCGAGCGAGACCGCAAGACTTTCTTGGCCAATGAGCTGCTGTTCCCGCAGCTCGACCCGGAGGAAGCCGCCGGAGTGCTGGAACTGAATCGCATTCGCGTGCGCGCTGGACTCGCTGCGGTGCGTCTGGATTTGAAGCTATGCGATGCAGGACGCGGTCATTCGACCGACATGGTCGAGCACAAGTTTTTTGCCCACGAGTCCCCGGTCTCTGGGAAGAAATCACCGAGCGATCGGGCCGCGCAAGCCGGCACCAGTGGCGGCGCAGAGAACATTGCCGCCGGGCAGCGCAACGGTCATGGAGCGATTCGTGCCTGGTGGTATAGCCCGGGGCATCATCGCAACATGATGGGCAACCATTCCCGCACCGGGCTGGGGCGGTTTCAGGATCACTGGACGCAGATGTTCGGCTAGAAGGTGTCGAGCAGCGCGTCGCGGGCGCGCAATCGCTCGACCAACCGCGAACCGAGTGCATAGGCCGGGGTCAGAATCCCCGCGTCACGCGCCTCCCCGGCGGCGAGCGCGAGACCGACCTGAACCAGGCATCGCACCGTGACCGTGTTGCCGGGATCTCCCGGGAAGAACCAGTCCAAGCGTGCACTTGGGTTTTCGAGTTCACCCGCGAGCATCGTGAGTTCGACAAAGCCTTCGGTGCGCTCGCGTTCGCTGGGACCAGTTCCGGGAGCGGGGCCGAATCGTTTGGCGAGTTTGCGGCCAAGCGGCTTCTTAAGCGCCCATTCGGCGAGTTTGAGCCCGCCCGCAATCTGTTTGGCCGTTTTGCGGGTTGAAGTGCGGTAATGCTCGGAATAGCAGAATTCTTCGCCGTAGGAATTCCCGGAAGCGTCCGCAAGCGCAGCACTGCGCCGGACCACTCTTTCGTTGATGGGTGCCATGACGAAGGGGGCGGCGAAACCAGAGATCGGCGGCACTTCAAACACGCTCTCGCGATGTGGTGCGTGGACTCGATGATCCCAGGACGCTTGAGGGTCGGGGTCGAGCAGAAAGGGGTGCGCGAGATCTTCGGGCGTGTAGTGCTCGGATTGAGCGAGTCCGCTCGCGAGAGTGCCGCCATTCAGTCCACCCTTCAGGCGGAAGAATCCGGTGAAGCTGCCGACTTCGAGTTCTTTCTTTTGTAGATCGCGCACCAGCGTGTGAACGGCGAGATCACTCGGAACCGAGTCAAAGCCCGAGGCTGGAACGACGACCGCGCCGGAGCGTCGAGCAATCGGGTCGTGGGATTGGATCATCTCCCAGATCCAGCCGATCTCGCCCGAAAGGTCTGCGTAATGCGTGCCCGAGGCTGCGCAGGCTGCGAGCAGCGGGCCTCCCCAGACTTGAAAGGGCCCCGCGCAGGAAAGCACGACGCGAGTTTGCTCGACCATCTTCTGGCAGGCCTCGGCGTCGCGGCCATCAGCTACCAGGAAAGGGACTTGCAGCTTCTCGCTGAGGGCGGCGAGTTTCTCCGGAGAACGGCCACTGATCGCCCACGACAAACCCGGCGGGGCAGTGCGCGCGATTTCACGCGCGGCCAGACCGCCAGTGAATCCGGTCGCACCTTGCAGGACGAGGTCGTAGCTGTTCATCTTCCTCCAAACTAGCGCCGCGTAGCCGCGCAGATTGCTTTGATAGGCTGTCGACATGAGCAATCACGTCGTCCATTGGGAATTCTGGTCGCGGCAACCTGACGAAGTATCGGAGTTCTATCGCAAAGCCTTCGACTGGAAGATCCAGCACATCCCGGAAATGGATTACCGCGTCGTCGACAGCGGCGAGGGTGGCACCGGTGGAGGGATCTTTGTTCCGGAAGAGGGGCCAATCCCCGGGAATATGGCGCTCTATCTGCATTGCGATGATTTGGCCGCCGCGGTGCAACGGGTCAAAGATGCTGGCGGCACCGTCTTGGTCGAAGAAAAAGAGGTCCCCGGTCAGGGCAAGATGGCCCTTTTCGCCGATCCGGAAGGTCGGGTCAATGGCTTGTGGCAGCCGCTCGCAGGTGCCGGCGGAAACGAGACCTAGGCGCTTGCTGCTTGCTCTCGTTCTCGCTTGGGTTCTTTGTCCCGCACAGCAGGCAGCGCCAGCTCAATCGAATTCCTCGCGGCTCGAACAGAGTGAGCTAGATGCGCGGGATGACGCCTTTCTGTTGCTCGCCCCAGGGCGGCTCCCGCTTGTGATTTCCGCGCCGCATGGTGGCGGATTACGGCCCGAGGCCTGGCCGGTTCGCACGGGTGGCGTGCAAGTGCGCGACACGAACACCTATGCAATCGCGCTGGCACTTTCCGAAGCCATGCGTCGTCGCACCGGCCAGACGCCGAGCTTGGTTGCCAGTCGAGTCCATCGTCGACACCTGGACTTGAATCGCGACGCCAAGGAGTCCGGCGCTGAACAGGGTGAAGCGCAGCGCCGGTTGTGGCAGGACTACCACGGTGGAATTGCCCAAGCCTGTGCGTTGGCTCAGCGGCATGGAAAAGGCCGAGCTCTGTTGATCGATTTGCATGGCCACGGGCATGAGCATGGCTTGATTGAACTTGGCTTCGGCGTGTCCGCGGAAACGCTGCGCAAGAGTGACGACGAACTAATCGATGCGGAGTGGATTCGCGGGTCACAGAGTCTCGGCGCCGAACTCGATCGGCGCGGCCGCAAGAGTGTGCCGAGCCCTTCTCGACCTGCACCGGAATTAGGGCAGGCTTACTTCAACGGGGGCTACACGGTGCGTCGTCATCGCGGCGAGGGGCTGCGTTCGATTCAGATTGAGTTGCCGCCACATCCGAGGCGATTGCGGGCAGAGCAACGCCAAACTCTGGTCGAAGACCTTGCGGATGCAATCCTCGCTGTGTTGATGAGCGAGATTGGAATTCCTCGCCCTCCACTACCGATCGCCTCAAGCGCAGAACTCGTGATCTGGGGGCCAGCAGCGTTGCCCTGGGAACCGGCATCCACGCGCAGTCTGAAAAGGTTCTCGCACGAGCTTCCGTTTGCAGTTGATGTCTATGGCATTCCCGTCCTAGCGACCGCCGACGTGAGGAAGGAAGAGCTGCGCAACGCCGCGGCAACCTTGGCGCGTCGATTCGACGCAAATGACGACGGTCGCATTGACGAACCGCAAGTCACTCTCGAGTTACAGCGGGCCGGATATGCAGTGATTCTGTACGGCGCCCAGCGCCCTCAGTTGCCGTCTTCATCCGATCGCAAGATCTGGAAGACTCTGACGATCGCAAACATAGATACGTTCGAGCAAAGCCTCGATCCACGCGTGCCTCGCGAGAAAGACTAAAGCGGGTCGATTTCGAGTTCGCTATCGAAGTCGAGTTGTGCCGTGGTTTCGCTTAGCAGCTGGCCCTCGTCATCGAGCCATTCGATGCGATAGTCGCCTGCGGGTACTTCCTTGAACTCGACCCGGTGTGTTGCGCCGCTTTCGAGCAGGGAACGGTTCAAGGGGATGGACAGGGGAAACAGAGGCACGATGCGTACGGATTTCGCGGCGAGCGGTGTATGCACGATCAGCGGGCCGGTAAGACGGCGCAGCACCAAGTCTTGTCCGGACTCTGCGATCTGTTCGACCGGGTGGTAACCCGCCCGCTCGATCCGCACGCGCGTGCCCAACCAGTTTGCTTGCAAGCGCAGTTCCCCGTCGATGTCGGTGAGGCTGGATTCAGCACACTCGAGAAACAGGCAAATGCAGCCTGGCAAGAGGCGACCAAGTTCGTCCATGACGCGCATCGAAGCGAGCGCGGATTCGCCGCGGGCTGGAATGCGTCGCGTCGTCAACACGGATTCAAGCGGCACGCGTGGCCCGGTGCCATGCGCGTCGGTCCAGCGCAGGAAATAGCCAGCGGGCAAATCACAACGCAGGCTGATCTTCCCGGTGGACGAAACAACAGTCTGAGCGAGCAGCTTGCCCCCAAAGGAGAGTTGCAGTGTGCCCCCAAGCTGCGCTGTGGATTCCACCAGGACTTCGCCGGGCATGCCGAGACTGTGGGTGCCTTGCAGCGGAACAGCTTCTGCGCCGATGGCGAGCAATTGTTCGGGCGCGGTCGCCCAAACCACCCAATCGCCGAGAGCGTCGGAGCCGGGGAATACAAGCTCGTGCGATGCATTGCTGCGCGTGCGCGTTGCCGCGCCACCCAGGCGCATTTCTCCTGACCAACTGGCTTGCGATGCGCGGGGTGGGCGGAGCGTGAAGCCGTTCGGGCGAGCGAACACCGCGCGCACTTCGGTCTGTTGGCCCGGTCGAATAACGACCGAGTATTGCTGACTCGGTAACGGGGCGCCGTGGCCCGATTCAGGTGACACGCGCACGAGGAATGCCCCCGTTCGAAGTTCGCGGGAGATCCAGGTGCCGTAAGGGCCTGTGTGAGCATCGAGCAACCAAGCGCCATCGTGCGAAAACACTTGGACTGCAGTGCGTGGCATTCCCACCCCATCCGGGCCGAGCGCGGTGACCAACAACTCGCCTTCTGCGGGCCATTCCAATTCGCCGAGGTCGAGGTTCTTGCCGTCGGAGCAAAGTGGACCCAGGGACCAAGAGCCACGCGTGGAGCTAAGCAAACGCACTTCGAGGCCAGGCGCGGGGATCGACCAGCTATTCAGCCCGCGTTCGACCGTGCCAAGCTGCTGTTCGGCGTATCCGGCCCCTGAGACCAGCACCCGAACTTCTTCGTTGTTGCGCAGCGCGAGGCGGAAGGAGACTTGAGG
>JBDQJC010000046.1:0-26518 GCA_040264055.1 Planctomycetota bacterium | reverse complement strand
GTGGGTGTCGGAGGCTCGGCGCTGCGCAGCGGAAGCCGCGTGAATTGGGTCAGGCCAGGAATGGAGCAGCCCTAAGCATGGTCTTCTGGGTGCCGCAGCTGTCCGGGTCTCCGACTCCCACACCGTCTCTTTTTGTTTTGTGATTTTCCCGCCGCCGAGCCCGCCGCACTCGGCTGCTAGACTCGCGCCGATGAGCTACCGCATCCTGGCCCGCAAGTACCGTCCGCGCAGTTTCGCGGATGTCATTGGCCAGGATCACATCGTGACCGCTCTGAGTCGCGCGATTCAGAAGGATCGACTGGGCCAGTCGTACCTGCTGGTCGGCCCGCGTGGAACCGGAAAGACCAGTACCGCGCGCATCATCGCCAAGGCGATCAATTGCGAAAGTGGCCCCAGTGCAACTCCCTGCCTGGAATGCGATCCCTGCCTCGAGATCGAGAAGGGCAATGATGCCGATGTGATCGAGATTGACGGGGCATCGAATAACGGGGTCGACGACGTGCGCGCCTTGCGCGAACGCGTGCATTATCGTCCGCTGCGCGATCGCCATAAGATCTACATCATTGACGAAGTGCAGCGCCTTTCTGGGCCAGCCTTCGATGCGCTACTGAAGACCCTCGAAGAGCCGCCCGATCACGCGCTGTTCTTATTCGCGACCACGGATCCGCACAAGATCCCGGACACCATCGTTTCGCGTTGTCAGGTCTTCGAGTTTCGCCGGCTACGCGAAGTGGATATTGCCGCCAAGCTCGCAGATATTTGTGTGCGCGAGCAAGTCGAGGCTCCGGAAGAAGTGCTCGCCGCGATCTCGCGCGGATGCCGCGGCGGCCTGCGCGACGCCGAGTCGATGCTTGATCAAGTGTTGGCCGTCGCCGAAGGCGCGCCGACTCTCGATGACCTCGAGATGATCGCCGGTTTGGCGCGACCCGAGCGCTGGTTGGATCTGTTTGAAGCGATTGCAGCAGACGACGGCCCTGGCGTGTTGACGAGCGTCGAGACCTTTCTGCAGCGCGGCGGAACCGAGCGTGATTTTGTGCAGCAGGGTGCCGATGCGTTGCGCGACCTTTTGCATATCGTCTTGCTCGGCGAAGACGCCTTGGGCGTCGAGCCCGCTCCGGATCGCCGCAGCCGCACGCTCGAACTTGCTCGTGGTTTCGGTCGGGATCGACTCGAGGCGATGTTGGGCATGTTCTTCGCGTTGGAGGCCCGCATGTCGCGTGCGCCCTTGGCTTCACGCGCCTTGCTGGAATGGACGATGTTGCGCGCCGCGCGACTCGGTGATCTGCTCGATACAGCGGGCTTGCTGCGATCTCTGCAAAGCGGGGCTCCGCCGCCCGGCATGCCAGCGATGGTGCGGCCCCAGCCGTCGCCCCCTGACTTGGCCGGTGCGGCCGGGGGGCGCGGCGAGATTCCAGCACCGTCGCCCGACCCGAAGCCCGAACCGAAGCTCCAGCCTGCGAGTCAGGTTGCCGCACAGCCCGCTGTCGAGACAGCTTCCGCTTCGGTCACTCTGGAGTCGCTACTCGGCCTGGTTCGAGTCGGCCGCGCTTCCCTGGGAGCCGCGATTGACAACCTGTACTCCAGCGGCGAACTGCGCCCAGATGGCGTCTCCATCGTGCTGCGTCTTCCGGATGATTCCACCCGCGCGATCCTCGAGGACCCCGTCAGCGGCAAATGGTTGCGTCGATTGCCGGGGTCGCCGGGTCCTTGGACCTTCAGCTACCTCGAGCCAGCCAATCGCCTCGATCCAGTCGGCGATTCCTTGCGCGAGCATTTCGACGCCACCGAGGAGCTACCATAGGGGTATGGCCGGAAGTCTCGGTGATCTCGGTGGGCTGCTTAAGCAGGCCCAAAAAATGCAACGCCAAGTCGCAGAGCTCCAAGAAGAGCTCGGCAAGAAGACCTTTGAAGGACGTGCGGGTGGCGGCATGATCACGGTCGTGGTCAATGGCAAACGAGAGTTTGTCTCGATCAAGATCGATCCCCAAGTCATCGACCCGGAAGATGCTGAGATCCTGGAAGACATGGTCGCGGTCGCGGTTCAAGATGCCTTGAGCCAAGCTGAGAAAGCAAGTGAAGCCGCCATGGGCGGAGTCACGGGTGGCTTGGGTCTCCCAGGCATGATGTAAGCATCGACGCTTGGCATTCCCCGAGCCACTTGAGCGACTGATCCGCGCCTTGGAGAAGTTCCCAGGCGTGGGAGCGCGCAGTGCGGAGCGCATGGCTTTGCACGTTCTGCGTTCGCCGCGGGAAGAGGTTGCCGAGCTTGCCATGGCCTTGCGCGATGCGCGCATCGAGACCATGCGCTGCGAACAGTGCGGAAATGTCGCGCTGCAAGTGCGTTGTCCGATTTGCGCCGATGACGAGCGTGATCAGGGGTTGGTGTGCGTGGTCGAAGGTCCGCGCGAAGTCGAAAAGATGGAGAGCGCGGGTGTCTTCACCGGTACCTACCACGTGCTTCTTGAGGGCTTTGCGCCTCGCGAGGGTGCCCGCCCCGAAAGTGCCGCGATGCGCCGATTGCATGCGCGGGTTGCTTCGGGAACGGTACGCGAAATCGTGCTCGCGACGGCCCCGGATCGAGAAGGCGAAGGCGCGGCGATGCTGGTCGTCGAAGAGCTTCGCGAGCTGCCGGTGAAGATCACCCGCCTGGCGCGTGGGCTTCCGGTCGGCACACGCTTGGAGTATTTGCACGGCGAAATCCTCGCGGAGGCTTTCCGTGGCCGCCGTGCCTGCGCTGCAGATGGCGGACCGATGGAAGCATCCGGTGGCCCCGAGGCATGAGCGCACCGCGCCGGATCGCGCTCTTAGTTGCCTACAACGGAAGCCCCTTCCATGGGTTCCAGCGCCAACACGGTTTCCCGACTATCCAAAGTGAACTTGAGGAAGCCTGGGCGGCGGTCAGCGCCGAGACCATCACCGTCATGGGAAGTGGCCGCACCGACACTGGCGTACATGCGATGGGGCAGGTGGTGCATTTTGACACCTGGTCGCCGCTTCCAGAGCTGCGCATCGTCAAAGCGATGAATGCCTACCTTCCGGATGAAATCGTGGTGCGAGCTGCACGCGAGGTGGGCCCCGACTTCCACGCCAATCGCAGCGCGACGGGCAAACGCTACGTCTACTTCTTGCAGGTCTCTGAGACGCGACCGGTTTGGGCCAGCCAAGGCGTGACCTGGCTGCGTCGTGGCCAGCTTGACCTTGCTGCGATGCGCGCGGGAGCGCGCTATCTGATCGGAACCCACGACTTTTCCTCATTTGCTGCGGCCGGTCGTACGACCTCGACCGATGTGCGAACTCTCCGTTCGATTCACATCGTGCCTCTCCGTCATGGTTTGGTCCTTTGCTTGGAAGGCGATGGCTTTCTCTACAAGATGGTCCGTAACATCGTCGGCAGCCTGCTCGATGTCGGGCAGGGCAAGTGGGGGCCGGAGTGGATCCAGAGCGTGCTGCAGGGGCGGGATCGCAAGCGCGCGGCGGCGACCGCGCCCCCGGATGGCCTCTACCTAGGTCGAGTTCTCTATCCGAAGCCGCTGTTTCCGATCCAGCGCGGCCGATTCTCAGGCCAAGCTCGCCTGAACCCGGCAAGCGGGTCTGTTCCTCAGCGATCGGATCGCTTATCCTGAAAGGTGGCGACCCCCCGAAGGAAGCCAATCGACAAACCATGAAAATCAACGTGACCAGCAAAAACGATGGCGTCCCCGCGGCGCTGCGCGATTACGCCGAGCGCAAGGTGACTGACCTTGAGCATTTCGGACAAGAGTTCGAGAAGAGCGAGGTGGTGTTGAACATGGAGCGTCACGAGACGATCTGCGAGATCGTCCTTTATCCCCGGCGCGGCCAGGCATTCGTTGCCACGGAACGCGCTGCGGACGGTCGCTCGGCTGTCGACGGCGCTGCCGCGAAAGTGGAGCGTCAAGTGCTGAAAGAAAAAGAGCGTCAAGAAGACGTCAAGCGCCGTGCTGGTGCTGAATAGTCCGATCGACACACCCTCCACAATCATGACCTTCACCGAAATCTTCCCGACGGAAGCAATCCTGCTCGATCTCGACGAGCCTGATACCGATAGCTTGCTTGCTCGACTCGCCGCATCGCTCTCTTCGCAAAGCAGCGAGCTGGCGGGACGCGAAGCCGAGATCCTGAGCGCCTTGCAAGAACGTGAGGCACGCGGCTCGACCGGAAGCCAAGGCGTTGGCATTCCGCACATCAAGCTTCCTGGTGTGACCCAGGTGACTGCCGTGCTCGGTGTGCACCGAGGTGGCGTCGATTTCCGGGCTCTCGACGGCGAAGACGTGCATGTCTTCTTCTCGGTTGTGCGCCCCGTCGAAGCTGCGGATGAGCATCTCGAATTCCTGCGCTGGATCGCCGGCATTGCTCAGCACGAAGACTTCGTCTCGTTCTGCTGCCAAGCAAGCTCGACCGAACAGGTTCGCGATTTGCTCGGCGAGCTCTCGGCCGCGTAGGTCGAATTTAACAAGATGACTCGGGCGGTCGTGCGCGAACTCCGAGTGGAAAGCCCGAACGGCCTCCACGCGCGACCGAGTCATGCCGTGGTTGCATTGGTTACCAGTTTCGACGCCCAAGTCGAACTCGAGTTGAACGGCCGCGTCGCCGATGCGCGCTCGATTCTCGGGGTGATGACTTTGGGCGCCGGCAACGGTGATGTCATCACGGTTCGGACCGAAGGTCCTGATGCCGAGGCTGCTGCTGAGGGACTGGCGGCCTTGTTCGCCGCCGCCTTTGGGGAGGCAAACTAGTGCTATCGCTGGCAGTGAACCAGCGCGACCCGGAAGAAGTTCGGGTCGCGCTGCACGAAGGCAGCCGTTTGATCGACTTGCGCTGGGCGCGGGTTGACCGTCCGACCAAAGTAGGCAATATCTACCTGGCAACGGTGCGACAGGTCGAACCTGGCCTCGACGCAGCATTCGTCGATTTTGGTGATCGCCGGGCGGGCTTCTTGCACCGCGGCAATGTGCACCCGTCCTATGCCGACCCCGAACTCGATCCCGTCACGGTCGCAGGCCAACCGAGTCGTCAAGCGGCCTTGCTCGCTGACGATGGTGGCACCGACGATGGCGCTCCCGATGCCGATTCGGATCCCGACTCTGACCTAGCCGTAGACGAAGAGGGGCAAGCGCTCGAAGAAGCGGCCGAGTACGAGCCGCCTCGCATCGAGGACCTCTTGCGCCCTGGACAAGAGATCCTGGTGCAAGTGCTGCGTGATCCGGTGCGCGGAAAGGGCGCGACCCTGACGACCATCCTGTCTTTGCCGGGTCGACACGTGGTCTTGGTGCCTAGCTTGGGCAAAGTCGGGGTCAGTCGTCGCATTGATGATCTCGATCAACGCGCGGCCTTGCGCCACTTGCTCGAAGCACAGCTCGCCGAGCGCGGACTCGGTGCAATCGTTCGCACGGCTGCCGCGGCGGCAGACGCCGAAGACATACTCGCTGATCTTGTGCCACTGCGCGAGGCCTGGGATCACATCAGTCAACGAGCGGGCGATGCGGAATCGCCGGCGCCCTTGTTCGAAGAAGCCGGCCCAGCAACGCGCGCGGTTCGCGAGCTTCTCGGTCACGAGGTGGAGCGAATCGTGGTCGATGGCGAAGCTGCTGCAGTTTCGATCGAAGGCATTCTCGAGCGCTACCTTCCGGGACACAGTCTCAGCGTCGAGCGTTATGACGCGCGCCGCCCCTTGTTCGAAATGCTCGGACTCGAGCGCGATTGGCAGCTTCTGTTTCGGCCGCGCGTTCCGGTGGGGGCCGGCGCTTCGATCGTGATTCACGAGACCGAAGCCTTGACCGCGATCGACGTCAACAGCGGCCGAGTCGATAAAGGAACCCTCGAGGACACCGCTCTCGAAGCCAACCGACTTGCCGCCGAAGAGATGGCGCGGCAAATCCGGCTTCGCGATATTGGCGGCATCATCGTGGCCGATTTCATCGATATGCAGCAGCTCGAAAATCGCCGTCAGATTGAGTCGGCGGTGCGTGAAGCATTGAAGCGCGACCGGGCCCGATTGAAGGTCGGGCGCATGAGTTCCTTTGGTTTGCTGGCGATGACGCGTCGGCGTCAGGGCGCCGGATTGCCACGCGCCTCGGATTCGCAGTGCCCGCATTGCGGCGGGGCCGGCCACATCGGCCATCATCACGCGGGCGCTCTGCGTCTCTTGCGCCGCCTGCGCGCCCTGGATGGGGGGCGCACCTACCGGATTCGCCTGCACCCCGGGGTCGAAGAGGCCCTGCAGCGGCATTACGCCGGGGCCTGCGAAGAACTCGAGCTGGACTTGATCTTCGAGTCCGACGGCCAGGTCCCTTCTGGAGAACCTGTGGTCGAGGCGCTTGCCGGCACGGCTGCCGACAGGTAGACTGTTCGGCCCTTCCGGCGCACCCTGCCTGGAAGTCATCTCGATTCTGCGAGATCGATGTACGCAATCGTCCGTGACCGTTCCCGTTGCCTTACTCTCCGTGCTGGAGATGAGCTGTGGGTTGACCGTATGCCCGATGCCGAAGCCGGCAGCGAGCTTGTTTTCGATCAGGTCCAACTCCTGAAGAAGGAAGACGGCTCTGTTGCCGTTGGCACCCCGCACATTGATGGCGCTTCGGTGGTTGCCGAAGTCGTCGCGGAAGTGAAGGACAAGAAGCTTCATGTCCAGACCTTCAAGCGTCGGAAAGACACCCATCGTCGTTTGGGTCACCGTCAGCTGTACACCGCGATTCGCGTCAAGGAGATTCGCGGTTAATCCCGCATCGAACCCACAAAGCAGAGGCTGAACAATGGCACACAAGAAAGGTGGTGGTTCGACCAAGAACGGTCGCGACTCGAATCCGCAAATGCGCGGGATCAAGAAGTACGGTGGTGAACGCGTGATCGCGGGCAACATCCTGGTCCGTCAATGCGGTACCCGTTGGCACGCTGGTGCTGGTGTGGGTGTCGGCAAGGATTACACCCTGTTCGCATTGCGCGACGGTGTGGTCACTTTCCAAACGCGTCGCCGCATCACGGTGACGCCGGCTGAAGGCTAGGTCTTTTCGCCGTTGCGACCAACGGGGGGCCGTCGGCCTCCCGTTTCGCATTTCCGGCCACTTCAAAACGAGCCAGTTCATGACACGCGATGGAATGTTCCGTGACGAGGCTCTCCTGCGCGTGCAGGCGGGTCGAGGTGGCGATGGTTGTATCTCGCTGCACCGCGAGAAGTACGTCACCCGCGGCGGCCCGGACGGCGGCGATGGAGGCGACGGCGGCGACATCATTCTCGAAGCAATCACGCACGAGAACTCCTTGTTTCGCTTAGCGCGATTGCGTCAGGTCCAGGCCGGCAATGGCGCCGCAGGTGGAAGCAACAACAAGTTCGGCGCCGGAGGCGACGACGTTGTGCTGCACGTGCCGGTCGGCACCCAAGTGCGCGATGGCGTGCGCGGAAACCTGCTCGCCGACCTCGATGTCGAAGGAGCCAAAGTGGTCATTGCCAAAGGCGGAGCCGGGGGCAAAGGCAACGCGCGCTTTTCGTCCTCGATCAATCAAACGCCGCGCCACGCAACCAAGGGCCACGACGGCGAGTGCCGCGAACTGCGGCTCGAGCTGAAGCTGGTCGCCGATGTGGGTCTGCTCGGGATGCCGAATGCCGGCAAGAGCACTTTGATTTCGCGCTTGACTGCCGCGCGCCCGCGGGTCGCTTCGTATCCGTTTACGACGCTCGATCCCTCGCTTGGGATCATGGAAACCGGAGGCGAGCCCCACACTTTGGTGCTTGCCGATATTCCAGGCCTGATCGAAGGCGCAGCCGATGGCAAAGGCCTCGGCCATCAGTTCCTGCGCCATGTCGAGCGCACGCGAGTGCTGCTGCACCTCGTGGATTGCTCGGCGACGGCCGAAGATCCGGTCACCGCGTGCCGGGCGATCGAACAAGAATTGCGCGCCTACCAAGGTGATCTGACCGAGCGGCCTCGGCTGTTGGTGGCGACCAAAATCGAGGATGACGAAAGCGAGGCCCGCGCGGACGCGCTGTTTGCCGAAGTCAGCCTGCCGGGCCTGAAGATTTCCTCGGCAACCGGACGCGGGCTCGACTCGCTACGTGCCGCGCTGTTACAAACATTTCACTCCCTCGAGGAAGACCCCCGAGGGACTGACGGGTAGCCTGAAGTTGTGAGCTATAAGCTGTTGCGCATGCTGTTGAGCCTGGTCGGAATTTCCGCCCTGGGCGGCTTTGGCTGGACCTTCTACGACTTCATCCAGCACAAGGCCGAATACAACACCCCGCTCACGTCCGAGGACGTGCGCAACTGGCGCGATGACATCCCGCCTGCGCCGACCAGCTTCAAGCACCACCTGCCAGACTGGGATGAGGCTTTTGACAACGTGCACAAGCTCGATGTTCATGGCCCGCTTCCGGTCGTGGAAGTTCCGACCGACACCGAGGGTCCTGCACTACCGAAGCCGCGCTTCTCGGACAGCGACATCACGGTGGCGATGATCATCGCGAGCGAGTCCAACCCGGGCGCTTACCTGATCCCAGCCGGTGCAATGCCCGAGGGCGGTTTGCCGCCTGGTAACTTTTATTCGGTGGGCGACAAGGTACGCATCCCGGCCAAGCAGAACGCCGAAGTCAAGGTCACCGCGATTCGCGATTCCGAAGTCGACTTCTCGACCCTAGACGATGTCGATACCTTCACGGCGATGCTGGCGCGCGAAGATGTCGATTCTTCGAATGTCATGTTCAACTCGGCGCCGGAAGGCGCAACCGAAGGCTTTGTCGGCGCGGCAACCACGCGCATGGTGGCTTCGGATGAATACGAGCTCGGCTCGGATGACATGAAAGAGCTCAGCGCGATGAAGGATGACGAAATCCTCTCTGCGGTGCGTGTGCAGCCGGCACGCGATGCTCTGCAGAAAGTGCGCGGATTGCGGATCACCGAGATTCAATCGGGCACTTTGTTCGATCGCGTTGGTCTCAAGAAAGACGACGTCGTGCTGGCGGTCAATGGCATTCCGGCCACGGACCGTGCCGATCTTCTGTCCAAGCTACGCAACTCGGAACCAAGTTCAACGGTCACCGTTGATCTTGAGCGGCGTGGCGGTGCCCGCACGCTGACCTACCGCGTGCCTCGCTAAGGTGATCTTGGCCGATCTCGGTGGGCGCAGGCTGAAGCTTGCGATCCCTAACCCGAGCGGCGGCCTCCGTTTGCTTTCCGAGCGTGCTTGGCCGACTCAACCGGACCAGGAATCGCTAGCGAAATTGGCTAGCACACTTGCAGCGCACGCTGGCCCTCTTTGGCTGTCGAGTTCGCGCCCGGCGGCCGTTGCGGCGCTGCAGTCGCATCAGGCAATCGCGCCGCGCGTGCGACTGGTCACAGCCGAGCAGGTTCCTCTTGCGCGCAAGACTTCGGGAACCGGCAGCGATCGCCTCCTGGCCGCGCTTGCGGCCTCGCAACTCGCAAACGGCGCCAGCATGATTGCCGACTTAGGCACGGCATGGACGCTGGATTGTGTGGATGACCAGCGCGTTTTTCGCGGCGGAGCCATCGGTCCCGGCTTGTCCGTCCAGATTCAGGCTTTGGCGGCAGCCTGCCCGCATCTGGATGCTCCGGCTAGTGACGACCTCGAAATGATTCCGAATCAAACGGCGACCGCAGTGCGTGCCGGCACTCTGCTTGCGATGGCCGCTTCCCTACAAGGTTTGGCAGATCGCTGGCAAGAGAGTTTGGGTTCCGCGCCGCGCTACTTGACGGGGGGGGATGCGGCGCAGTTCGCCCCCCTGTTGGGCCCCGGTTGGACGACCACCGAACATCTGGTCCTGCACGGCTTGGCGATCGTTGCGGAGCAACTGGCTTGAATCGCAGCTATTCCCGCATCAGTGCCAGCGGGGCAGCGGCGCTCCAGGTCTGGCGCTTGCACGCTGAGATCGATGCCCTGCGCGAGCTGCTTGGTTGGTCGACGGAACAGAGCTGCGCGATCGATCGCCCAAGATTGGTGCGAATTCCCGCCGGCCCCCACGGGGAGCTGCTGGATGAAGCTTTGCTTTGCGCGAAGTCAGCGACCGTCTATGAACTCTGTTTGCATGGCGGGTGGGGAGTCGCCCGCGCTTGGCGTGCCCACCTCGAGGCATTGGGTTGGACCGAGCTAGCTGAGCCCGCGCCCAAGCTCGATGCCTTTCTGCAAGCGCGCAGCCCCTTGCAAGCCCGTCTGGCCTGGCAGGCGCAGGAGGCAGCATCAAGAAGCTGGTCACATGAACAATTGCGACCTTGGGCAGACTGGGCGCGCGCCGCGCGCGGCGAGGCACGCGTCGTGCTTGCAGGAATGACGAATGCCGGGAAGTCATCGCTGCTCAATGCTTGGCTGCGGCAAGAGCGCGTCACGGTTTCGCCGCATCCGGGCACAACGCGCGACGCGGTCGAGGCAGGAGTCCTTTTGGGTGAAGGCGCAGATGCCTTCGAATTGCGCTTGGTGGACACCGCGGGGTTCTGGGCGGAAGCGAGCGGAACCGACGCACGCGCGGTGGAACAAAGCCAGGCCGCGATTTCTGAGGCCTGGAAGGTGCTTTGGGTGGTCGATCAATCGCAAGGAGTCGACGCGGAACTCATCGCGGCTCTAACGCAAGCGCGAGCGCAGGATCTGCTGCTGTGGAGCCATGCCGATCGTCCCTTGGCCAGCGGAGCGCCAGCCCTGCGAGCGGCCTTCCCCGGGACCGATCTTGGCGCATGGGATCTTCGTGGCCAAGCGAATGCGGCGGCGCAAGCATGTGCGCAGCTCATCCTCCAGCAGCTCGGACCACCGCCACCGCCCGAGCTCGTTCTGCCGATTTCCCGCGAAGCCTGGCAGGAGCTCGACGCGGAACGGCTAGCGCGCGGCTAAAATCTCGGCTCCATGCAGTTGCTCCCTGTCCTGGAAGGTTTGCACTCAGCCGAGGCGTTTACGCGCCCATTTCTTGAGTCCTTCCTGGAACTGGTCGGCGAGATGGAACGCGATCCGGCGAGTTTTGCCGACGCACTGAAGGGCAAAGTCATCGCCACGGTGTTCGAAGAGCCGAGCACGCGCACACGACTGTCGTTTGAGTCGGCGGCCCATCGACTCGGAGCCGGGGTGATCACGGTGGCCGACCCGCGCACAAGTAGCGCGTCCAAGGGCGAAACGCTGCGCGATAGTGCGCGCATCATCGGTGGATATGCCGACCTCTTGGTCTGGCGTCATCCGCGCGACGGAGCATCGAGATTGGCTTCTCAGTACGCGGGTGTGCCCTTGGTCAATGCCGGCGATGGTCGCTTGGGCCATCCGACCCAAACCTTGCTCGACCTTTACACGCTCCACAAGCGCTGGGGCGAGCTTGAAGGGCGCACGATCGGCATTTTGGGCGACTTGCTGCACGGACGCACGGCGCGCTCCTTGGCTTGGGCATTGGCGATCCTGGGCGCGCGCGTGGTCGTCTTGCCCGGGCCGGGGCTCGATTGGGAAGCTGCCTTTGAACGCCGCATTGTCGATCGCTACGAGTATCGATTGCGCCGAGTCCGCCACGCGATCTTCCGCGGATGGACGGGCTCCGATGAAGCGCGAGTGCTTGAGCCGCGCGGTCTTGTGCAAGGCTCGCTATTCGCTGGCGATCATCCACCGTTGGAGAAACTCGATGCGCTCTATCTCACGCGCTTGCAAGCGGAGAGGGGGGCATCGGATGCGGCGCAAGGAGCCTTCCCTGGGCTCAAGAAGGAAGACCTGCGTGATCCCTTGCTTGCCGACGCGCTGTTTCTGCACCCCTTGCCGCGCCGCGACGAGATTCCCGAGTTTGTCGATGAAGACCCGCGCGCGGTGTATTTCGAGCAAGCGCGCAACGGCCCGATCGTGCGCATGGCGGTTTTCTTGGGCTTACTTCAGTCCGAGCGCTACCCACTGCAGGGCTTGAATCCGCTTCCGGCCGGCCAATCCGAGCACAGCCTGGGCGAATGCCCCAACGCGAATTGCATTACGCGCGCCGAGGGCCTGAGGCCACCCTGGAGGGTCGAAGGGCGTTCCCGGCGAATCTTCTTGTGTGCGTACTGTGACTCCTTGCTCGAGGCGCACTATGTGGGATGCCGTTCCACACGGCGTGTCCACCCTGCTCATTCCTCCCAGGTGCTCAAAATCCGCCCGGAGAACCTCCGACCTTTCCTCGATCGCGAAGCAGCTCTTGCGCAGGGCTTCGCCTGGGGGGGGTAGAGTTCCCCGAAGCGACCCTGGCACCCGGGTCCGGAATCCCCGGCCTCGCTGGGGTGTGCGGAACCGAACAAGGTGGGGTGGATTCGCCCAAAACGGGGCCCACGAATCTCGCCATCGCCGTGGTACGGTATTTGCCCCTCCTTTAGCGTGGTCCCGAAACGGGCGGCGCTGATCCAGGCTCCCCCTCCCGCCACACTTGGCGTACCCACAGATAGCTGTGACCCTGACCCCCATCTTTCGCGTGTCTGGCCTGCTCTTGCTGGCCGGCCTTCTTACGCTTCCCGGTTGCTTCTCGAACAACAAAGTCGTTGGTAGCGGAGGCTCCAGTGGCGGCGGTGAGCAAGGCGCCCTCTTCCTGACGAATGTTGAGTGGGGCCGTCTGGTCGACGTCGTCGATCAAGGTGGCGCACTCGTCGAAACCGACGTTGTCATTCGTCCTGACCTGCAAATGGGAGCTGACTACTCGTTGACCGTGAACCCGGTCACTGAGTCGGAAACGCTGACCATCTTGCAGTATGCCGAAGGCACTGCTGGTTTTGATTCCTTGCTGTCAGCTGCGCGCGCCAACCTAGTCAAAGCAACCTTGAAAGGCCCGGCGAGCCCGAGTCCTTACACGGTTGTGGCACGCAACGCCGCTGTGCGTTTGACCTTCAGTCGTCCCATCGACGAGGACACGGTCAATGCCGACACCATCCAGTTCTGGGTGGGGGATGGCAACGCCAGCCCAGCGGATGGTCGTTACATCGTCGTCAACGATGAAGACAACGGAACTGGCTACGTCATCTTCGATCCTACGATCTCGGGTCGTCAGTCAGCAGAACTTGGTTTGCCGCAGAATGCTTCCGGCTTCAAGGCTTCGCTGGATTCTTTGAATGACAACCTGCTGATTCGCATCCCGACCGCCGTCAACGTGTTTGATGGTCGCCCCGAGCTGCTGCAAAGCGCCGGCGGACGCACCATTCGTGCCGCGTCGAATGACCCGGTCACTTTGAATCAAGATGGCACCACCAACCTAGTGCGCAGCTTGCGCACGGGGAACGAAGCCGACGAGTACAACGGCTTCCTGCGTGATAACAGCCCGCCAAGCATCGTCGGTCTGTTCGACATCACATTGAGCAATGTGACCGATCTCGGGGGAGACAGTCGTCGCATTACCTACAGCCTCGCGGAAGCTGCCTGTGATGGCATTCAAGCGAAGGTTGGCGATGTCATGGAACTCGCTGATGGCGCAGTCGTGTTGGTCACCGCGGTCGTTGCTGGTGCTGGCGCTCCTTACCAAGTGGATGGAGCTTTGTTGGAAGGTTCGCTGTCCGGCGTGCCGGCCGATCCTTCGGCTCAGTTGACGACCCGCTACTCCGATGACGACGCGCTGCTGCAGACCTGTTTCATCCGCGTCACCCCGACGGCGGCCATCTACCCGGCCCGCAGTGTCGATCGGGACGCCAGCTTGATCGTGCGCTTTAGCGAAGCGATCGACCCGACCACCGTGTTGTCGATGCACTCCTTGGTGCTGACGGCCTATGAACTCGCGGCATCCGCGCCTGACGTCACGGCCGCGTTCCGCTCGGGTGGGCAGTTCGCAAACGAAACGACCGGTCAATACATCGACCGTCTGCGTGGCTTCCACTTGCCGATCAACAACACCGGTACCGCTCCAGGTGCCGAGTTTGGTGGCCGCGTCCTGTTTGGTTCGATTGAAGTCGCCGACGGCAGTCGTCAGTTCACGCTGACGCCGACCGCAGGCTTTGTCGATCCCGATGACGGAGCCGGTGGTGTACAGACTTACGCTTTTGCCGTGCGCGATGGCAGTCGCGGCATCACCGACCTCGCGGGCAACCCGCTTGAGTTCTCCGGCTTTGTCGCCGGCGTAAAGGGTGGTCTTGCGATGGCGATTACTTGCGCCAACCCGTCGACCTCCGCGGTCAAGTACTTGGCGCTGCGCGCCAACGCAACCGATGAAGACGGCGATGGTTTGCCGGAATACGCTGGTCAGCACACGCCGGGTAAAGGTGTTCTGACCGGGCGCCCCGTGGTGCACTTCTCGCGTACCGCGGACACGGCAAACGATTACGTGTCGACCGGCCAGCCTCCCACGGATCCGGCCAGCGGCGCGATCGCCTACCCGTTTGAACCGCTCACCCCGCGTGGTGCCGTGGTCATGGGCTTGTGGCGTCCCGAAGACTTCGGTTTCGGCGCCCCTTCCTCGGGTACCGCTTTCTTTGATCCGTCGACCTTCAACATCGACGTCGAAGGCTTCGCTTGGTCGCCCTTCGGTGGTGTCAACGATGACTTCTTCCCGCGCGTCTCGCTGTCCTTCTCGCATGCGCGTTGGATCCCGGACGAAGCGGTCGACATTAGTGGTCGCGCCATCTTCCCAGCATCCGGTCTGCAAGCTTCCCTCCCGTTCGTGCAAAACGTGCTGGGCTGGGAAAACAACATCAAAGAGACCACGGTCTTCGATAGCAGCTACGCGGTCCGCTCCGTCGACGTCTTTGACGCCGAATCGGGCCAGCCTTACCTGCCGTGGCCAAGCTTCACGAGCTTCTTTACCTTCCGAGATACTGCAATCCCGCAAAGCATCATGGATGGCGCTGGCGGATCAGGTTCGCCTCCCACCGTGCACGGCCTCGGTGCAGCAGCGGGGGGTTACTACCCTCCAGGCGATGTCCCGTCGATCGGTCTGTCCTTGCTCGGACGTTTCCGTTGCTACAACGTGGGCAACATCGAGCCAATCAACCAGTTCAACGCTTATCAGTTCATCGCCAACTCGCCGCTTCCGGCCTGGCGTGTGTTCTCGGCAGGCGGCATCAGTGCAAACGGCGAAGTCATCACGGTTGTGCCTGACAACGGCAGCCAAGGTGGCCTGCAGCCAACGGGTGGCTGGCGAAACGGTACTTCGACTCGTCCAGACGATGACACCATCTACTGGGCACAGGCCGATTTTGTCGTGCGCGTCTCGCGTGCTTACACCCACTGGTTCGACCTCGGCGGTGTGCTGCCGGTCGACGGAGTACGTGGAGTCGTGGTCGAGCCGGCCGAAGCTTTCCAGGTCCAGGACACCGACCTCATCATCGACTACCGCGGTTCTTTCTCGGTTTCGCACCCAGCGAACCCGACCACCGCGCCTTCGCCCTTGACCGACGCAGAGAAGACTCTCGACGTCTACGGCGACTTCAACAATCTCAGTGGTTCCGTGTCCTTGCCAAGTGTCTGGACGCGCGATCTCACCGACCTCGAAGCAACCGCTACCGAGCAGTACCGCTACGTGCAGCTGCGCATCAGTTTCGTCGCGAACGCCGAGCGTTCCTTGCCGGCGACTCTTGATGGCCTTGGTGTTGCCTTCGACATCACTCCTTGATCCTCGAAGAGGCCCCTCATGAACGCGTTCTCGTTCCGCTCGCCTGCAAATCTCCTCCGGTTCGCCGCCTTGGTGGCGTTCCTTGCGCTGCCCGCTTGTGGCGGTGGTGGTAGTGGTCCCTCCGGGGCAGGCTCAGGTTTCGCAAGTCTCACTCTTGAGAACGCGTTTTGGGGTCGTCTCGTCGACGTCTTTGACGAGTCGGGTGTTCTCGTTGAAGAAGATGTGTTGGTCCGCGAGGGCTTGAGCCCGGACGGAATCGACTACAACGTTTCCTTGAACCCGGTCACGCAGCGCGAGACTCTCACGATTCTGGCGCCGTACACCGACGCGCAAGGGCAAGTGACTCCGCGCTTCGAATCACTGTTGGATTCTGCGCGCACCGGCCTCGCCTCCTTGGGAACGAAGGGCTGGGCCGCCAACGGCACCTACACCCGGGTCGCTCGAAACGGTGGCATTCGCCTCGAGTTCTCGGAGTTCCTTGATCCCAGCACGGTCAATCGACTGACGATTCAGGTCGTCGTCAATGGCCGCATTGCCGATGTCCGCTACATCGTCAAAGAGGGAGAGGGCAGCGACGGCGAGCCACGCGGCGTGGTGTTGATTGACCCGACGATTACGCCACAAGATTCGGCCGACCTGTTGGTGGGTGAGAACGGTGTCGGCTTCGAAGCCTCAACTGATTCGGTTCAACCCAACGCGGCGATTCGCATCCCAACTGCGCGCGAGCCGCTTTATGGACAGACTCAAATCCTGAGTAACCGGGCGGGCAACCGCACGTTAGCGCTTACTCCTTCCGATCCGACGGAACTTTCTGAAGGACTGTCTCTCGTCGCCTTGCGCGTGTTCCGCACCGGCAACTCGTCCGACCCGGCCAACGGCTTCATGAAGGATGAGCAGCGTCCAAAGCTGCAAGCGGACCTCGCTTCCGACATTCTTGCCGCGGCCGATCTGGGTGATCTTGTCGAGTTGACCTATCGCGTGCGCGCGATTCGTTGTCGTCCGATTACTCCGAAGGTCGGCGATGTCTTGACGATCGAAGACGATGCCATCGTGCTCGTTAGCCAGGTGGTCAATGCTGCCAACCGCGACGAGGTGGTGGTCCAAGGTGCATTGATCCTCGGTGATCTCGACTTTGGGGATTTCCGCGCACTGCCACTCGACGCCAATCTGACGAGCTTCTACACCCAAGACGACATCGACTATCAGCTGTGCTGGGTGCGCTTCGACCCGGAACCGACTTCACTGCCTGCGGTCGGTGTCGATCCTTTCTCGACGGTTTCGGTTCGCTTCAGTGAGCCGATCGACCCGGACACGGTGCGCTCTTTGTCGTCCCTCGTCCTGCACTCCTACGACGATGATGCCATCTTCGGTGAAGACGGCAACGCAGGCTTTGAGTTGGGCGAAGAGTCGGTGTCGGCCTTCATCGATCGCTTGCTTGGCTACACCGTCGAAGACAACCCAGATACGCCTACCGTCGAAAACGGTTCAGGCCGCATCATGCTGGGACCGATTTCGGTCACCGCAGACTCGCGCACCTTTAGCTTGGCGCCTTCCGCTGGCATCACCGACAGCTTTAACGAGGGACTCGGCGATCTGAACATCGCGATTGCCCTGCGCGATCGGCAAGACGGCATCCTCGACCTTGCGGGCAACCCGCTTGGATTCGGCAACTTCGTAGCTGGATCGGATGGTCAAACGGAACTCATTTCGGTAGTCAACCCACCAACCGACCGTTACTTCGCGCTGCGTCTGAACAGCCTCGACGAAAACGGTGATGCCTTCCCTGAGTACGTGGGGCAGTTCGTCTTCTCACCGGGCACTCTGCGCGGCCGTGATCTTGTTCGGTTCTCGCGCCAAGCTGACCCTTCGGCAAACCCCTTCGTGGGCCAACGGGCGGCCTTCTTGCAAGCCGGTGTGGCGACTCCGCTGAACCCGGCGGGTGCGGTCTTGATGACCTGCTTTGGCTACCACATCCTTGGTTTCGGTGTGACGGCACCGGGTGAATACAACCTCGATGTCGAGGGCTTGTCGTGGGCTCCGTTTGGTGGCACGGTTCTGGATGATGTCTACGATCGTTACTCGGTCGCTTTGGGTCACTCCAACCGCTACCCGGATGACTTCATCAACCCGACGACGGGTTACCCCGATTGGCCAAACTCCGGTCTGCGCAAGAACGGCGAGTTCGACTTGAACATTCTGGGCTTCCAGTCCGGCGCAGCCGACGAGAAGATCATGTTTGACCGCGCCTACTTCCTGAATGGCGCGGATACCTACATCGCCGACTCGGGCGTGATCTACGCCCCGTGGCCTGAGTTTGACGACACCTACACCTGGCGCGATAACTCCTTGCCAGGCGATGCGACCGGCGGTCCGAACCAGTCCTTTGGTGTGCCTTTGGCGGTTACCGAGCAGGATCGCATTTACAAGGCGGCTGAATGGCCGTCCGTCGTCGCTCCGCTGTTGGTCCGCTTCCGCTGCTACCCGCGAGGTGACTTCGTCGGTTTCAACGGCTTCCAGGTGCAAATCATGGTTCCGTCCTCGAACGTGCCTTCGTACCGGATCTTCTCGTACGGCGGCAATGGGGGCGACCTGGTGGTCCCGGATGTGCCGCAATCCGGCACCGAGCCGACGGGTGGCGTCGCGACCGGTGGTGGCACTCAGCGTGGCTTCGGCCCCGAGCTTTACTGGTCGAGCATCGATTTTGTGGTGCGTGTTTCCCGCGTGTTCACTCACATCTTCGCTCTGGGCGGCACCTTTGATGGTGTCGGTACCCAAGTTCTCGAACCTGTGGCTCAGCCAGATGGCACCGAATTGACCGTCGAGTGGCGCGGCTACGAGGTCGTGGACCTCTCTGCCTGTGGCCCCGAGGACGTCACGCCTCTGCGCGATGCCACCAGCCAGTTTGACGGTTACGGCAACTTCATCGGTCTGCCGATCTCGACCGACCGATTGGAAAACCCGCCGGTCTTCCAATCTGATTACTGCGCCACGGTTTCTGACCCGTCTGAATGGACGATGGATGTAGACTCTCTGGCGGCTGAGACGAAGTGGAAGTACTTCCAGCTTCGAATCACTTTCGTGTCCAACACCGAGAAGGACCTTACGCCTACCCTCGACGCTTACGGGTTCTCCTGGACCGTGCAATGATGCTTGATCGATTCCCCCGCGCCCTTGCGGTGGCCTGCGCTTTGCTGGCCACCGCTGTGTTGCCATCTTGTGGCGGCTCGTCTACTTCCAAGGCTTCTGCAGGCTCTTCCGGCCCGTTCGAAGTCCTCAGCTCGACGCTCGCCGATGGCGATGTCTGGGCTCTGAACCGACCGATCGATTTGGTCTTCAACCACCCGGTTGATCCCAGCTCGATTTCGTTCTCCTCGATCATTCTGAAGCCAGTCAGCGCCGCGATTCTCTCGCAGCCCGTGACCGGCTCCTTTTCGATCTTGGACGGCTTCGAAGGCAAGGTGGTGCGATTCACCCCAGCTTGCCCGACCAACGAAGCGCTGTCCAATGGTGGATTTGTTCCGGGCGGCTTCGAGTACACCTTGACGCTCCCGTCGGGCACTTCGGGCAACGGCCTGTCGGTCCTGCGCGATGATCAAGATCGACCCTTGTCGATTGGTCTGACGCGCAACTTCACGACGCCGCCAGTTGGCGAGCCTCTGTTCATTGACTCGGTGCTTGGGCCGCCGCGCCTCGTTGCTCGTCAAGCGGGCGACTTCCCGGCTGGGCTCAACTTGTTCTCCGATGCCGATGGTTCCTTTGTCGTGCGTTTTGATCAGCCGATCGATTCGAGCTCGGCGAACCTGAACACCGACCGCGTGTACTTCCTGTACAGCGAGCCGGATGGAGTGACCTTCCCGATTACCAACAAGCTTCCGGGCGAATGGTTGGTCATCGACAACTGCAACCTTGCAGGCGCGACGCTGCGTTTCGAGACGGCTGGCATCATGCTCCCTGGGCGCAATCTGCGCATTCAAGTGAGCCCGTTGTTCTCTGACCTCTCGGGGGAAACGAACAGCACGATCCAGACCTATCGGGATGCCTTCGGCGATCCGGACGATTTCACCTTGCCGACTCTCAACGAGTACTACGGTGATGCGACGGCTTGGGCTTCCACGATCACCTACGACCAGTTCAGCGAAGAGTTCGAAACCTCGCTGAAGCTCGATCTGAACGCGGACCTTCCGCTCCCGCAGATGGATTTGGCGCGCGGATTCGCGCAAGCGAGCTTCGACTACCCGGGCGACATTTCCGTCCCGGTCACCGACGATCTGTTTGTGGCGACGGGTGTCACCTTGGTCTTGAACACCAATGGCACGCGTCAGTTCAACGATTCGAACGGGCGCCCCTTCACGATCGTCGACGGCGTACTCAACGTCAACGACATCAATGTCCAGGCGGGTGGCACGCTCAAGGCGGAAGGCGATAACCCTTTGGTCATCTACGCAACCGGCACGATCGATGTGCAAGGCACGCTCGATGCAAGTGGCGATCACGCCTTGAGCCCGGTCGCTCTTAACCAACCGCAGATTTCCGAGCCAGGTGCCAATGGGCAATGTGGCGGAGGCGATGGTGGTACGGCTTCGCTCGTCACGACCGGCGAGACTTTCCGCGGTCAATCCGGATTCGGCGCCTTCGGCGTCCCCGGCGGCGGTGGTCAAGGAGGAGAAGGTGGCTATCAGCAGGACAAGGACGTCCTGAACGGCAATGGCACGGCCAACACCCAGTTCCTGATTTCAGGTGGTGGCGGCGGCGGTGGCTTCTCCGATGGCTTTAATGAGTCGGTGCTGTGGTCGAAGTGGTCCGGCGAAGAGAACTTGTTTGTCCTGATCAACGGCGTGCTCACCCAAGTCGATGACAGCGGCCCCGATGCCCGCACGGTCGATCGCCACACCGCGCTCGACCCGTTTACCGATCCGGAATATCAAGGTGCCGAGCCTGGCCGTCGTGGTTCCTCTTGGAACTCGAACAACACGATGACCCACGAGAGTCCGAACTTTGCCAACGCCTCGGCGGTTTATGGCATGGAAGACTCGACGCGCGACACCGATGCAAACGATCAGCCGAACGAGTTCGACCCCGCTTGGACTTCCGGTGCCAGCCCCGTTTTCAACTACGGCAACCCAACTGCAGGCCCTGACGCAGGCCTTCCGGGTCCAAGTGCCTTCAACGATGGTGGCACCGAAGACGACTTCTGGGGCCGCCGGGTGAACCCGGATGGCACGACCACCGTGGGTGAGCTTTCGGCCTTCTTGGCCGGTGCCGGTGGGGGCGCAAGTGGCGACCTGTCGATCTTGAACCGTCAGATCATCGGCTTCGACATGATGGGCGCACCCATCTATGCACCGCTGAATGACTCTTGGCAAGACCCAGGATTCCCAGCCGGTCTGACGCGCGCTTACTACAAGGGCGCTCCAGGTGGCGGGGGTGGCGGTCAGATGCTGATCTTCTCGGTCGGCCCGATCGTGATTGGCGACCAAGCGACCCTCAAGGTCAACGGTGGCAACGGCAGCGGCGGCGAAGCCGTCTTCGAAGGCGACCAGCAGGTTTCCGGCTCGGGCGGAGGCTCGGGCGGACACATGGTCCTGCACTCGGCGGCGAGCTTGGATCTGTCGGCCATCGACTTGGGTCTGGGCCCAGGAGCGACGATTGGCCAAATCACGAACCGAAACAACGCCAATGAAGTCGTGCAAGCTCTCGGTGGCCGACGCGGCTGGTCGATGGCATGGATGCCGAACTCCGGCTTCATCACCGGCGATTCTCGCGCAAGCGATGGCAACTCGGACTACATGGCCGGGCGCGGTGGCGCCGGTGCAAACGGTGTGATCCAGATCCACGTGCCTAACCCGCTCGAGGACATCATCTTCCACCCGAACTTGGATCCCGCGATCCAGGCCAACATCACGATCCCGGGTGTGACCCAATACGCGGATAACGATGCGCTTGAGACCATCATGCGCGCCTTCTGTGTTCCGAGTCCGAAGATCTTGGTTCCGGTCTTTGCGACCGGCTCGCAAGTTCAATCGACCTGGATCGATACTGGTCTTGCCTTGAAGCGCAATCCGGTCGGTGCTGGCGGAGGCGAGTTCTTGGACTACGCCGATGGCAGTTTCTCCTTCGACGGAGTCAACACGGGGACCGGTCGCGTCGAGAAGACGGGCAACAAGGTGGATGGACTTCCCTCGGTTGCGACGGGGACGACGGGCCTGACTGTTTCGGCTTACTCGGCAGTGATTACCGGCGCGACCGCACGCTTTGGTGGCAACGGCTTCTTGCTGAAGAACCCGGGCATCTTGGTCGGATTCGATCTCTTACCGGCTGCCTTGGGCAAGCCCAACTCGGCATTCAAGATTGTCGATGCGAGCTACGATGCGGCACTGGATCGGGTCTTGCTCACCACGCTTACCACCGACGGCGATATGAGCACCCTGGCAAATCTCAGTGGGGCAACCTGGCAGATTCGTCCGAAGTTCTTCCGCTTCCAGTTTGGCACGGTCCGTGACGGATTGCCGGTCGATGGCTACGCGCAGATCGAGTTCCAGGGTGACGATGAGTCGGCACCGGGATCGAACGAGCCTTCGGGTGGTGCGGGTCTGACGGCTTGGACGACGGATGTCGCCGATCTCGACGGCAAGCGCTTCTTCCGCTACCGGATCACCGTGGAGATGTCGGAAAGCGGTACGACCTACGCGCTGACCGATCCACGACCGATCTTGGAGTACTTCAAGCTTCCGTTCGCCTGGTAAAGCCAGCTTGCGACGAAAACGGGCCCGCCTCTTCACGAGGGGCGGGCCCGATCTCGTTTGCAGTCCAGCTTCGTTGAAAGTGCCCCGCGGCAGAGGGACGATACCTCCATGTCCTGGTGGGAAACCCTCCAGCAAGAGCCGGTTTTCCGCCGCGTCTTGCTTGCTGTGCTTGGCGCGATGTTCGGTTCATTCGCGTCTGCGGCGATTTACCGCATTCCGCGCGAGGGTCTTTCGATTTGGCGACCGGTTCGTTCGTTTTGCCCAAGCTGTGAATCGCAAATTCGCTGGCACGATAATTTGCCGATTGTTGGCTACTTGATCTTGAGAGGTCGTTGTCGTTCCTGCAAGACGAGCTACGGCGCCGGCTACATGATCCACGAGTTGGTGCTCGCCGGCTTGTTCGTCTTAGCAGGCGAGGGTTGGCTGCTTGCGCAAGACGGTCCGGGTGCGCTTATCTTTGCGCTCATTGCTCTTACGGCGCTTTGGATTGCGACTGCGATCGATTGGGAACACCTGATCTTGCCCGATGGCATCACCCTGGGCGGGATCCCTTTTGGCATTCTGGCCGCGGTCATGGTGCCGGCATTCCACCTCGGAGCCGGTCTCGACCACTTGCCCTGGGGTGTTTCTTGGCTCGGATTGAGCCTGCAAGACTCGTCCACGAAGATCGTCGTCGTATCCGCGATCCTAGGATCTTCGATTTCTTGGGGCTTGCTGATTGGAATCCGAGTTGTCTTTTCGTACATTCTTCGTCAGGAAGCTCTCGGCTTAGGGGACGTCAAGTACCTCGCCGCGGTTGGGGCCTTCCTTGGCCTAGAAGGGGCCGCATGGACTCTTCTGATCGGTGTCTTCGCAGGCGCGGTTCTCGGGCTCCTCAACATTTTGCGCATGATCTGGGTGGTGGCTTCACGTCGCCGGCAGCGCGGGCGCACGCGAGTTCTTAAGAGCTCGATGTACATGGGGTGGATGCTCGGGCGGCTATTCCCCTTCGGTCCTCCTTTGGTTCTGGGCACGGTCCTGTACCTGCTGTACCCCGAGGACATCCGGGTCTTCTTCCTCGAGACCTGGCCGAACCTTCTCCTTCTCGCTGAATCCTAGAAACGAATCCACGAACCATGAAGAAGCTCACGCTCCTCGCTGCCTTGTTGGCATTGCTGCCCGCTTGCCAAAGCGGTTTCCAAGACGAGATCATTGAAGACCAAGATCGCGCCCTTGCCGCCGCGAAGGCGCAGCGCACTCGTTACCAAAGTGAAGTTGATCAGGCGCGCGCTGCTGCCGCCGAACTCGAAGCGCAACTTGCCTTTGAGCAAGACCGCGTGAACTCGCTGGAAGGTCGCCTGAATGCGATGGAAGCTTCGGCACGTGATTCCGACGCGGAAGTCGATCGCTTGCGCGGTCAGTTGGCTGGCACCGGAATTGGTGTCGAGCGCCGCGGCGATGTCCTGGTCCTGAACCTCCCGACGAGCCTGACCTTCGCGTCGGGTTCGGCAACCTTGAACAGCAAAGGCCAGTCCGGTCTGAAGACCGTGGCATCGGCATTAAAGTCGGACTACTCCGGCAAAACTTTCTGGGTCGAAGGTCACACCGACAACGATCCTTTGGTCAAGACCAAGGACAAGTGGAAGACCAACTTGCGTCTTTCGGTCGAGCGCGCCATGGCTGTGGCGGATTACCTGACCATGGAAGTCGGGATCGACAGTGACGCGGTGCGCATTGCCGGCCACGGTCCTTACGATCCGAACGTGCCGAATACCAACGCTGCCAACAAGGCGAAGAATCGCCGCGTTGAAATCCTGATTCTCGACTAGTCAAGAAGCGGAAGTACTCGCGCGCAATTCGGCGAACGCGCTAGCATGGCGGGCCACCCTGGAAATCAGGGTGGCCCGTCGGTCTTTTGCCCTTTCTCTTTCCTCCCTGGAATCTAGGAAGACCTTGAACATGTCAGCAGTGGAACTCCACAACATCACCTTTCTCGGCTCGTCGGATGCTGGGAAAACCACACTCGTCGAATCGGTCGCGCATCACTTTGGTGCGACGAAGCGAAAGGGATCCGTGGATGAAGGAACGACCTTGACGGACTTCACGCCGGAAGAGCGTGAGAAGAAGCACAGCTTGACGGCCGGCGTGGTGCACATCGAAGCGCCGCACGGCAAGTTGAACTTGATCGACACTCCGGGGTATCCGGATTTCGTCGCCGATGCGATTACCTCGATGGGGGCGGCGGGCACAGCCGTATTTGCCGTTGCAGCCAGGGAGACCGGCGTCCCTTTTCATACTCTGCAGCTTTGGAAACGAGCCGGAGAGATCGGGCTGGCCCGCGCGGTCGTCGTCACCAAGCTTGATGGCGACAATCTGCATCTCTCGCAGGTGATCGAGAACATTCGCGAGATCCTTGGTCAGCGGGTCGTTCCCTTCACGCTCGGGAACGAGACCGGCAAAGGCTTCGACCAAGTCATGATCGTGGATCAGGTCGACAACGAGTATCGCTCCCACTTGGTCGATGCGATTGTCGAGTCGAACGACGATTTGATGGCGAAGTATCTTGAGACGGGGTCGATCAGCCATGAAGAACTCGAGGCGGCCATTCCGGAAGCCATGGCGAAGGGAACCTTTGCACCCTTGTTCTGCGTCAATCCGGTAAACGGCGTTGGCCTTTCCGAGTTCTCGGAGTTCCTGGTGCGCGACTTCCCGTCTGCGAGCATGCAGCTTTCGGTGATGCATTCCGAGAACATTGAAGACGGCGCGGCGACATCGCGCGCAGTCGCTCGGGTTTGGAAAGTCATGACCGACAAGCACCTCGGCCAAGTCAGTTATTTGCGCGTCTTGCAGGGCACAATCAGCCCCGATTCGCAACTGATCGACCCGCATACCCAGCGCAGCATCAAGGCCAATGGGTTATCGATGTTGTTTGGCAAAGAGCTTCAACCGGTGACCAGCGCGGGCCCTGGCGACATCGTTGCCCTCACGCGCATTGACGACTTGGAGGTCGGCGATGTCTTGGTTTCCGAAGGCCAAGCGATTCGCCACGACTTCCACTTGCCGAAGCCTTACTTCAGCTGGGCCGTGCGACCGCGCAGCCGCGAAGACGAACAGAAGATCTCGGGCGAACTGGCCAAGGCCGTGCGCGAAGATCCTTGCGTGCGCGTGCACCGCGATCCCGCGACCGGCGAGAACATTGTCGACGGGCTCTCCGAGCTGCACCTGGCAACGGTGTTGCATCGCATCGAGGGTCGAGGCGTGGGCGTCGAAACGAAATTACCGCGCGTGGCCTACAAAGAGACGATTACGGGCCGCGCAGACGGGCAGCATCGGCATAAGAAACAGTCCGGAGGCTCCGGGCAATTCGGCGAGGCGCACTTACGGGTTGCGCCCTTGGAACGAGGCGCGGGCTTCGAGTTCAAGAATGGCGTCGTCGGTGGCTCCATCCCGAAGCAGTACATCCCGGCAATCGAGAAAGGAATTGCCGAGCAGATGTCGGAAGGCATTGTGGCCGGTTCCGAGGTCGTTGACCTGATGGTCGAGGTCTACGATGGCAAGTTCCATGCGGTCGATTCCGATGAAGTTTCCTTCAAGACCTGTGGCCGCTTGGCGCTGAAGGAAGCTTTCATCAAGGCTTCGCCGGTCTTGCTTGAGCCAGTGATGGATGTCGAGATCACCGTGCCAAGTCGCTACTTTGGCGATGTCTCAGGCGACTTGAATACGCGGCGTGGTCACATTCTGGGGATGGACACAGATGGCGAGTTCCAAACCATCAAGGCAGAAGTTCCGTTGGCCGAATTGCAGACATACGGCACGATCTTGCGATCCATGAGTCACGGCGAAGGTTCTTTCGCCATGGAGTTCAGCCGTTACGATCAAGTGCCTTCCCACCTGCAAGAAAAGGTGATTAGCGATCTCACCGCGCAAGCGGATGGTTGATTCTCAAGACAATCCTTCTCGACCAGCCGGCTTCCGCATTTCGGAGCTGGTCTTGGTGCTCGTCATCCTGATGGGCCTCGGCCTCGTTTTCATGCCCAAGTTGTACGACGAACGGCGTGCAGACAACGAGCGCCAAGCACAAGACGTGTTGCGCATGATTGGCAGTGCGCAACAGAGTTGGCGATTGGCGACGGGGGAATGGGCCGAGTTGTTTCGTCTCCAGTTCACGCCTGGATACAAGTCGAGCAACCTCGAGCCATTCTTACCCTTTATGCCCTTCTCGGCCGACTTTGCTCACTATGGAGGCTATCGATTCCAAGAG
>JBDQJC010000045.1:0-27055 GCA_040264055.1 Planctomycetota bacterium | reverse complement strand
GCAACGTGGACTTGAGGTCCACCTCAGTGTGCGCGATACCGATTCCAAGCCGATCGCCGACGGAGACGTGGTTATTCTCGGGATTTCGGCGCGTCAGACACCTTTGCGCAAAGGCTATGCCACCTTGCGCGGCTTGGAAGACGACCCAGATGCGATTGTCATGTTGCGTAGCACCGGCTTTGCCATGAAAACACTATGGCCGGCGCCCTACAACACCGATGCAGATCCCTTGCAGCTGGTGATGGAAGCGGCCCAACCCATCATTGGTCAGGTGCTCGACGGCAACGGCGAGCCGATTCCGAACACGCAGTTGAGCGCACGCGGCTTGGACTTCCTCGGCAATCTGCCGAGCGAACTCGCAGCAAGTTTCCCCGGTAAGCAGCCGGAAGAAGTCTTCGCGTTAAATCGACGGGTCAGTTCCGAGAACGGCGGTTTCCGTTTTGGGCAGCTCTATGGCGGTCGCTGGGAGATCACCGCGGTCACGCCAGATGGGCGCGAACAGACTAAAGTCTTTGATGCCGGCGATGCCGCCGCGCGTTTCATCTTCTAGAACAAGTCGCCTTGGGCCGGCATCGGCTCGACGCAGCTCGGATCTTCAAAGCCGCTGCGATTGACCGCGGTCGAGACCGGGTAGGTGTCAAGCGTGCCGACCGCCTGGGGTTCCGGTGGCGGGGCAACGGGATCCGCATGCGCACCCGCAAGCCAAGCGGCTTGACGTTGCTCCGTTTCCAAAATGAGTGGCATGCGATGGTGCAGCCGCTCCAAATCAGCATTGGCCGGGAGCGTCAGCACTGTGAAACTGCGCACGGTCTGCTCGGTTTCTGGATCGAGCCAATCTTCCCAGAGACCGGCAAACGCGAACAAGCGTTGATCGGGCAAGTGGAAGTACCACGGTTGTTTCTTGCGATCGCGCTTCTCCCATTCGTAGAAGCCGTTGCTCGGCACAAGACAGCGACGCTTGCGATAGGCCGAGCGAAACGAGGGCTTCTCGGCGATCGTTTCACTGCGCGCGTTGAAGGTTCTGCTGCCAAAGCTCCGGTCCTTGGCCCAGCGTGGAATCAGGCCCCAACGCGCTTCGGAAGCGACGCGTTGATCGCCTTGCTCGTGCACAATCAACGATTCCTGGGTCGGAGCGAGGTTGTATCGCGGGCTGCGATCTTGCAGATGAGCAAGCCGGAAAACTTGCGAAATCTCGGCAGAAGTCGCCGTCAGCGTCAATCGTCCGCACATCCCACTATGCTAAGGCCATGGCCTGGTCACGCGAGGAAGCCTGGATTGCTGCTCTTACCGGCGCTTACATGTTGGCCGCCCTGGTAGGTGCGCTGGTGAACGGGAATCGTGAGTTTCTCTATTACCTGGTGGTCATGGTGGTGCTGATCCTTGCCGTGCTCGCGGTTCATGCGCGCGTGCGATTTCGGCCTGCGGTGCTCGCCGGCTTGTCCCTTTGGGGTGCGGCCCACATGGCTGGCGGATTGCTGCCGGTGGGCGATAGCGTGCTCTACAACCTGTGGCTGATCCCCGATCGGTTGAAGTACGACCAGCTCGTGCATGCGCTTGGCTTCGGGCTCACGACTTGGGTCTGCTGGGAAGCGATCCGGCCGAGCCTGCGCGACCGTCGGCCGCGGCTAGGGCCGATGGTGTTATGCGCCGCGGCAGGCTGCGGCTTCGGTGCCTTCAACGAGGTGGTCGAGTTCATCGCGGTCCTGACCATTCCCAACACCAATGTTGGCGGCTACGAGAACACCGGCTGGGATTTGGTTTCCAACCTGGTGGGCTCGGTCAGCGCGGCGATTCTGATTGCGCGGCTGGACCGGCGCGGCTGATCAAATGGGCGCCAAAGGCGAGTATCCAAATCGCCGAACTCGCGAGATGGATCACCAGCCAGATCGTGCGCCAGCTTTCGTCTCCAGTCACCTGCAAAAGGTAAGCCGAGGCGAGCATCGGAAAGAAGCTCGCGGCGAGCACGATTCCCGTCTTGCGACGAACAGCGAAGCCGGTCCGGATCCGTTGCCAAGCGTGGCGTTTCCAAATCGCGGCGACGGCGAAGATCAACAGTGGCGCGCTCAAGACATGTAGCGCCTGTGTCTCATCTTGCCAAGGGTGATGGAGTACCGTCCATTCGTCCTCGGGAGTCAACGCGTAGAGCATGACGGCCCAGACGATGCCACTTCCGGCGACCAAGAGCTGCGAGAGATGCAGGAAGCGCGCTTCACCGCGACTCATTTCAGATTGGCTTGGGTTTGGGCTTTGGGGTGGGCTGAGGATCCGGCTGCGGCGTTGGCTCCGGCTTTGGGTAGAGCTCGGCGTGAATCGCAAGCGCCTCGCGTACCGCGTGCAAAGTGGCATGCGCAGTCAAGGTTGCCCCGGTCAGATTGCGCACCTCGCCCTTGATCTTGAGAGCATCGCTGAGCCCTTTGCCCGGCAGTTGGGCCAGCCACTTGGCGGGCGCGCGATATTCGCGCGGCTCGTCAAAACGCAAAACCTCGATGCGTTGCACCAAGCCCTCTGGGCTGATCGCAATCATCAGAGTTTGCGCTTTGCTGCGCACTTTGCGGGTATCGAAGTAGGCAGTGCCGACACACTTGCCGTCGCGCATCGCGCGATAAGGGCGCACGCGCGCGCTGGCCAGCTTCTTGCCAGCAGCGGCTTCGATCGACTTGCGCTGCTTCTTCGTGAGCGTCAGGCTCGCGCGGCTGATCTCGGCTTTGGGGTAAGCAAGCGCGAGCGCTTCCTTCGGTTGCAAGCACTCTTGCGCCTGCAGCTCGCTGATCGGAATCAGTGAGCTGAGGGTGCACAAGACTGCAAGCAACACGGTCTTACTAGAAAACATAGCCAGTCGAGAGCTCAAAAATGTTGTCGTCGGTCGCGCCTTGTTCTTCTTGCGTGAAGGCGGCTTTGAAGATGAGCTGCGGAATCGGTTGCCAAGCCAGCCCCAGCATCAGGCGCGTGACTTCGCTATCGGTGGCGCTGTCCTCCGACAGATCGTAGGCCGAATAGCGCAGGAAGGGGGTTAAGGAAGAATCCGTTCCGCGCTCGGCGAAGACGTCGTAACCCAGATCCAGGTAGTAACCCGAAAGGTCTTCGCTGGCCGAAGCGGTAGTGAGCGCCGCGGCGCCATCAACCGAGGCGGCGGCGTACACCGCGCGCGAAATGAATCCGCCGACTTCGTACTGCGCGTGCAGTTCAAACACGGTAGTCGCGAAGTCTTGCACTCCGGCGCTCTGCCCAGAGTCGCCCAAGTAGACGGAGCCGCCGAGCCACAAGCCATCCACTCCTTGCCAATCCAGGCGCAGGATCGCAGCCAGGTCTTCCGCGTCGGCCTTCGATCCTTTCTGGCGTCCGCCACGCAAGCCACTGTTCTCAAGGTCGAATCCCTCGGCAAAAAATCCATTCATCAAGGCGAACTGGTAATCAAAGTCGCCGCTGCGACCGTACACCGCTACACCATTTTCGTGCCAAGTGCTTGGCAGGATGTAGCGTTCGATCAAGGGGCGATTGGGGCTGAGGAAAGTGGTCGGCTCATGCAGTTGATTCACAAAGCCCATCGGCACGAGTTGATGACCAACGCGAACATTGAGTTGATCATTGTGTTGATACTCGAGGTAAGCAAACTCGACAGCGGTCTCGTCGCCGTGCTCCCATTCAATCTCTGAATTGAACAGCCAGTTCTCATCGAAGCGGTAGCCCAAATAGACGATCGCTCGGTACAGATCGAGTTGCGTTCCCGAATCCCGGTCGGTGTAGAGCATTTCGCCGTAGCCGCCGATCGAGAGGCCTTGCTGCACGCCATAGACCTTCGAAGCTGCAGGCGCAAGGCCCGCTTGGCCTTCGGCTTGCACGGGCGGAACCAGGCTCTCGCCGAATTGCAACGCTTCCATTTCCTCGTCGAGCGAACGCAGTTGGCGCTCCAACTCAGCGATGCGCTGCTCGGTGTCTTGCTGCGCACGGAGCGCAGGCGTGGCAAAAAGGGTGCTGGCAGCGGCCAGCAGAATCAAGGAACGGTTCATCGTGAAGTCGAGGATGCTGACGCGGACGGCGTCGGGGAAAAGTCGAGCCCAGCTGAGCCGCGCAAGCGTGGGCGGTCGGGACCGCGTTCCACAATCAGGACATCCAGCTGGGGGTCTCGTGCGGCCCAGGCCAAAGCGGCCTCGGGGCCAAGCACGAGAAAGGCGGTCGCCAAGCAATCGGCAGCCAGCGGGTCCGGGTGGACCACGGTGACGCTGCCAAAGTCGAGGGCCGGCGCGCCGCTCCGAGGATCGAGCACATGGCCGAAGCGCTGACCCTGGATCACGATGCCGCGTTCGGAGTTGCCACTTGTTGCCACGCTGCCGGCTGCCACGCGCAAGATCGCAACAGCGGTTTCGCGAGCGTCCGGATCGGCGACTTCGATGCGGAACGGGCCCGGACCAAACAGCAGCCAATGGCCGCCGAGGTTGATTTGCGCGCGCTGCACCCCGGGCATGGTTGCGAGTTCGAGCGCGACCGAGGCCAGTCCGGCGCCCTTGCCGAAGCCACCTTCTTCCCAACGCGAGTGATCGAGCGCTGCGGCGCGCTGCTCTTCCGGAGAGGGGAGGCGTCCTTCGCCGCGCAAATCCCAGGCCTCGACCAGCGCGGCACAGCGCGGTTCGAAGGCTCCCTGGGTAGCGAGGCCCCAGGCCGCAGCAGCCTTGAGCTCGGCACGCAAGATGGAGCTCGCTTCCACTTCGCCGCGTTGAAACCGCGCCAGCTCACTGTCGGTCCGCCAAGTGCTGAGGCGCGATTCCGCGGATTCGAGAGCGCGCACGACGCGCTCCGAGGCCTCGACCGCGCTTTCGCGGTGATCTGCTTGCAGTTCGATTTCCACTGCCGTGCCCATCAGGTAGACGCTGCGGTGCAGGCTCGCACTGGCTTGTGGCGAGGACTGGCAAGCGCTCAAGACGAGCAGGCTGGCGACTGCCCAGGCGCGCGCCAGCGGTCCGCGTGAGCGGGCTCGGAATGCTGGTTCTTGGGCGGGATTCGCCATTGCTATTGAGACGCAATCTCAATGAGGTGCGATAGGGTAAGCCCCAAGTTCGGATCCGGCAAGGCTAAAAAGCCTGTTTCTCCGCTTCGGATGCAGGAGTCCGCCTCGGCACAATGCGGGCATGATTCAAGACTGGCTGGCTGCTCGCCGTGCGGGCTCGGAACAGAGTGCCGACGCAATCCGTGGCTTCGTCGATGGCGTTGTAAGTGGCGAGGTCACACGAGCTCAGGCCGCGGCCTGGCTGGCTTTTGTTTTCTGCAGGGGGATGCGCCCTGCCGAGACTGTCGCGCTCACCCAGGCCATGACGGATTCGGGAGATCGTATGAGTTGGCCGGGGATCTCGGGCCCGTTCATGGACAAGCATTCGACCGGCGGGGTCGGCGACAAGGTTTCTTTGGTGCTCGCGCCGCTTTGGGCCGAACTCGGGATCCGCGTGCCGATGCTTTCAGGCCGTGGGCTCGGGCTCACCGGGGGCACGCTCGACAAACTGGAGTCGATGACGGGTTTTCGCACCGACCTGCTGCCGGATCGCTTGCACGAAATCCTGGCTGAGGTCGGTTGCTTCATGAACGGGCAAACCGAAGCGATCGCGCCCGCGGATCGCATCCTTTATGCCTTGCGCGACGAAACCTGCACCGTCGAGTCGATTCCGTTGATTACCGCATCCATCCTGTCCAAGAAGCTGGTCGAGGGCATCGAGGAATTGGTGCTCGACGTAAAGTGGGGCAGCGGTGCCTTCATGAAAACCCGCGAGCATGCCCAGGCTCTCGCCGATTCATTGGTCGAGGTCGGCAATGGTGCGGGCATGAAGACGCTTGCCCATCTCACGGATATGACGCAGCCCCTGGGCGAAAAGATCGGCAATGCGCTTGAGGTCGAGGAAGCCGTGGATTGCCTGCAGGGTGGGGGGCCGGAGGATTTGCGCGAGATCTGCGTGTTGCTCTCCGGCCAAGGGGATCGAGCTCGCAAGGTACTCGCAAGTGGCCGAGCGCTTCCGCGTTGGCAGGCTCTGGTCCGAGCGCATGGAGCCGACCCGGATGCTCCGCTTCAAGGGGCTGGCTGCGCGGAACAGGTGGTGCTCGCGGATCGCTCCGGCGAGGTGACGCGTTGCGACGCGGGTGAGTTGGGCTGGGCTGTCCACCGGCTAGGCGCGGGGCGCACGCGGGCCGGCGAGGCGGTGCATTTCGGCGTCGGTTTGATCTTGCACGCTAAGCGCGGGGCCCAGGTTCACGAGGGCCAGCCTTTGGTCACGATCCGACATTCCGGCGGCCGGGGGCTGGAGGAAGCGCGCCGTCGCATCGAACAAGCCTACGAGGTTCAATAGAAGGGGCAAGTTGGGCGGATTTCGAGAAAATTCGCCTCACGTTGCGGCGCGATTAGGTGGCATACTTCGGTAACGGAGTTTTCTCGAAAACTTCCCGCTCTCTTTCCCTCGTCGCTTCATCCCCATGCGCCGACTTCCCCTCGGTTTCTCGGTTCTCATTTCCCTCGCAATCCCAGCCTGTCTGGTAGGGGGAGGGTCTACTTCCAGCTCGCAAACGGCTTCCTCTCCAGGGTCGGGCAGCCAAAACACAGGATTGCCGCCGGGTGGCCACCGTGGAGCGATCGATCCGCTCGATACCGAGCTGCAAGCCATCATTGGCGCGCATGGATTGACCGGGGACCCCAGTCTGGGGCGAAGCCTGCCGTCGATCCATGATCCGCTGGCAGAGCTTGGTCGCGATCTGTACTTCACCAAGGGCTTGGGCGGAGACCAGGATGTCGCGTGTGCGACCTGCCATCACCCCGTTTTGGGTGGTGGGGATGCGCTCTCCGTCGGCGTCGGCGTCGACGCGGACGACGAAGACTTGCTCGGTCCGGGACGAGTGCACAAGCCCGGCGCACCGAACTGGGACGGCGGGCCGACGATCCCGCGGAACGCGCCGACCACCTTCAACATTGCCCTCTGGGATAAGTACATCTTTTGGAATGGTCGGGTCGAGTCGCTCGGCAAGACTCCGGGGATGAATGGGGACGATGGCCAAGGAATCACCACGCCGGACCTGCCTTGGCCGCAGGTCGACACGGCAGCTTTTTCGAACCTGGTCCACGCCCAAGCGCGATTCCCGATTACCGCGATGGAAGAAATGAAGGGCTTCTTCTTTGAGTTCGGCAACTTCCCGCAAGCAACGCGGGAGCACTTGGCTGCGCGAATCGGCGACTACGGAATCGGCAGCGGCGAGTTGCCTTATTCGGATTGGCTGCCCAAGTTCCAGTCTGCCTTCAACCAGGGTGGTGCCTTGGCGGAAGACGTCATCACCGAGCAGAACATCGCCGTCGCGATTGCTGAATACCAGCGCTCGCAGGTCTTCGTCGATACGCCTTGGCGCGCCTATGTTCAGGGCGATGCGCAAGCGATTAGCCATGATGCCAAGCAGGGCGCTTTGCTGTTCTTCAAGGATCGGGCAGCGGGCGGCGCGGATTGCGCGAGTTGCCACAGCGGTGACTTCTTTACCGATGAAGAGCACTATGTCTTGGCGATGCCCCAAGTCGGTCGTGGGCAATCGGTCAACATTGGTGCGACTCAGGATATCGGGCGCTTCTTGGTCGATGGTCAACCGGAGCACCTTTATGCCTTCCGCACGCCGACTTTGCTAAACGTGGCGGTGACGGGGCCTTGGAGTCACGCCGGCGCGTACACGAGTTTGGAAGGCGTGGTGCGGCACCACCTCAACCCGACTTACGCGCTGCAAAACTACGACTTCGGTCAGCTTGCTCCCGATGTCCAGACCCAGGACACGATTGCAAACTCAACGCTTGCTTTGCAGCAGCTCTATTGGGTGCGCAACAACGGGTTCAAAACCGTCGAGGATGTCGCTCTGAGCAACCTGCAAGTGCAGCAGTTGCTGGCCTTCCTGCATTGTTTGACCGATCCCTGTGTCACCGATCGTCAGTGTCTTGACGATTGGATCCCCTCCAGTCCCGATCCGGATGGTCGCCGCCTCGTTGGCCACGACCAGTTTGGAAACCCGTTTTAATTCCTCCCCGAATTCTCCCCTTTGCCGTTCTTTGTGATGAATCTAACCACGATCACTTTCGCGAGCGCCTTGCTTCTCTCCCCATGGCTTGGCGCTCAAGCGATCTATGTCGATAACACCCAGAATGCAGGTCTCACTGGCGTGCATGCGGCGGCGCCCGGACACCCTTCGGTCATGATGGTGGGCGGAGGCACGATTGGCGACTTCAATAACGACGGCTGGCCGGATGTGTTTGTCCCAAGCGGTGGATTGGTTCCCGACTTTCTTTACATCAACGACGGCGATGGCACCTTCACCGAATCGGCCGTTGCTTGGGGGTTGACCGAGTTGCACTTTGGTGTCGGGTCCGCGGTCGGCGACTTCAACAATGACGGTTGGCAAGACCTGTATGTTTGCTCCTTTGGCCCAGCTGGAGCCGCCTCGAAAGGGCATAACAAGCTGTATCGAAACAACGGCGATGGCAGTTTTACCGATGTCGCACTGGCGGCTGGAGTGAATGACCCGTCCGTGGGAAATAACTGCTACGGCGCTGCCTTTGGTGACTATGACGAAGACGGCGATCTCGACCTATTCGTCACGGCTTACGCCTTCGGGAATCGTGGTAATACGCTGTACCGGAACGAAGGCGACGGCACTTTTAGCGATGTCACGACTGCCGTCGGCCTCGTCGACATCCTGACCACGCGTGGTTTTGTGCCGAACTTTGTCGACCTGAATCAAGATGGTTATGTCGACATCCTGTTGATTGCCGATACGGGGACCAGTAAGTACTTCCAGAACAACGGCGACGCGACCTTTACGAATGCCAATACGGCAATCCCAGATTTGCGCACGCCGAATGGCATGGGACTCGCAACCGGGGATTTCGATAACGACCTCGACATGGATTTCTATGTCAGCGACATCTATTACCCAGCCTCGGGCATTGGCGGCAACCGGCTTTTCGTCAACGATGGCAGCGGCACCCATTGGGTCGAACGTGCGCCGACCGCAGGCGTCAAGGCGGCCGGCTGGGCCTGGGGTGTGGTCGCGACCGATATGGACAATGACGGCTGGCAAGATCTCGCGTCGACCAACGGATGGTTTGGAAGCTGGGATGGTTACCCCTCTCGACTCTTCCATAACCAAGGCGATGGTTCATTCCAAGAGGTCGCCGGCATCTGCGGTTTGAGCCATTACGGTCAAGGTCGCTCCTTGCTGCGTTTGGATGCCGACCGTGATGGAGATGAAGACCTGATCGTGACCGAATCAAACGGACCGATCAGCTACTTCCAGAACGAAACGCAAAACGGCAACCATTGGCTGCGTTTGTCTTTTGATACCCGTGCAGCGCCAAATCTTGCGCCGCATGGCATCGGCACCGAGGTCTACTTGCGCAACGGCGCGCGCCAGCTTTATCGACAGCTCGATAGCTCACAAAGCTACCTGGGTCAAAACGAGTTGGTCCTACACGTCGGACTCGGAAGCATCGATGAAGTTGCCGAAGTCGAAGTGCACTGGGCCGACGGCCGCGTTTCGATCTACCCTCGCGTGCCTGCCGATCAGCACTTCGTGATTCGGGCCTCCGAGCCGGTGCTTGCGGTCTCCACGATTCAGCCCCAGGCTTCGGCCAAGGTCAGTTTGTCCGGTCTCGTTCCTCACGGTGCGGCCGTGCTTGCGTTGTCGGGCGTGGGTCCGGGGCCGACGGTCACTCCCTATGGACTGCTCGCCGCGAGCGAGCCATACCATCTCGTGTTGATGCGGGCCGATAGCCAGGGCTTGTCCACGCGGTCGGTCTATGTCCCAGGCTGGATGAGCGGAAGGGATTTCTACCTGCACGGTTTCGATCTGTCCTCGAACAGCTTCTCGAACCCGCTCAGCGTGCAAGTGCCGTAGTACACTCCGCCTCATGGCGGATTGGCATCGCGACGAGCAAGGGCTCGCGCTTCGAGTTCGGTTGGATGGAAGTCCGCACTTGTTGCGGGCGGAGTTCCTGCGTGGGCCGATGGGCTTCCGACTCCGTCGCGGAGGCGGGCGCGGCGAGGCCGTCGCGCGCGCGATTGGCCTAAAGAAGGGGGCTACTCCTTCGGTACTCGATGCCACAGCGGGCTTGGGCCGGGATGCATTCCTGTTCGCTTGGCTGGGCTGCGAAGTGCTCGCCGTCGAGCGCAACCCAGAGATCCACGCCCTGCTGGAAGATGCGCTCGAGCGAGCCTTGGCCGAGCCCAGCGTCGCAGAGAAGATCGCCGGGCGCTTGCATCTCCTGCGTGCCGAGGCGATTGCGGTGCTCGAGCAACTCGCGTCGGGGCCCGACCTCGCTCGGCCCGAGGTGGTTTACCTGGACCCCATGCACCCTGAGCGAAAGAGTGCCGGCACGGTTCGCAAGGAAATGCGCATGTTCCGTTCGCTGGTCGGCGAAGACGCCGATGCGCATCGTCTCCTGCAGGCGGCTCTGCGGGTGGCTCGGAGGCGGGTGGTGGTCAAGCGGCCGCGCCGCGGCGAACTTCTCGGCCCCGATCCAGACCATCAGCTAGAAGGCAAGAGCACGCGCTTTGACATTTACCTGACTGCCGGGCGCGAGAAATCACGCGATTCTGCGCACGCGGTAGACTAAGGGATCAATCGTCGCCAGCATGACATCCGTCACACCGAGCACTGATTCCATTCCCTCTCTTGACGTCCCAGATCCGAGCGAAATTCGCCGGTGGGCGACCGAGCAGGGCATCCTGATTCTGGCGCATAGCTACCAGGGTGGCTTCATCCAGGATTGCGCCCATTTCGTCGGCGACAGCCTGGAGCTCGCGCGCTACGCGGCCGAAGAAGACGCCGACGCGATCTGCTTCGCCGGAGTGCACTTCATGGCCGAAACGGCGAAGTTGTTGAACCCAGCGGCGCGCGTCTTCGTACCGGATATGGATGCGGGCTGTTCCTTAGCATCTTCGTGCAAGGGCGAAGACCTTGCGGCCTACCAGCAGCATCTGACAAAGAAGCTCGGCCGCCGACCGGTCACCGTGGCTTACATCAACTGCAGCGCCGAAGTGAAGGCGCTCAGCGACATCATTTGCACGAGTGGCAACGCTCGGAAAGTGGTCGACAGCATTGCCGCGGACGAAACGATTTTGTTCGTTCCCGATATGCACTTGGGCGGTTGGCTCAATGAAGAAACCGGGCGCGAGATGATTCTGTGGAATGGCGCGTGCCAAGTTCACGAGTTGTTCAGTGTCGACACCTTGCGAGTCTTGCAAGCAGAGCATCCGGGCTCGATCACGATTTCTCATCCGGAATGCCCCAAGGCGGTGCGCGATGCCAGTGACCATGTACTCGGCACGGCCGGCATGTTGCGCATGGTCAAGGCTGCTGAGGGCAAGACCTTCATCGTCGGAACCGAGGGCAATATGCTTTACCGTTTCGAGCAAGAGGCTCCACAGAATCAGTACATCTCGGCGCCGGGTGCAAGCTGCGCGTGCAACCTTTGCCCGTTCATGGCGCTCAACACTCCGGAGAAGTTGTGGGCCTGCTTGCAAGAGCGTGGCCCTGAGGTCACGGTTCCTGCTGAGTTGTTTGAGGCGGCGCGTCGTTCGTTGACGCGCATGCTGGCCCTGAGCTAGTCCTCGCTCGACTCGCTTGGAATCGGCCGGCGCAGTGCTTCAGCAACCGGTGGTCCTTCCAATGATTCGAGGAAAGCAACCAGATCGAGAACTTCTTGCTCGGTGAGGTCGAGCGGGAGCAGGGTTTCTTCGCGATGCCCGACCGGTGGACGACCCGGTAGAGCTGAGTAGAAGCGCACGACTTCTTCCAGGCTAGCAAACCTCCCGTCGTGCATATACGGAGCGCTGCGAGCAGCGTTGCGCAACGAAGGCGCTTTGTAAGCACCGTAGGTGTGTTCGTCGTAACTGAGGTAGCGCAACTTGGCGTTGCTCTGCCATTCTTGCGCATCGCTGAACTTGCCGCGTCCGTTCAACGGATCGATCTTGACGGTGCGAATTCCGGTGGGGCGGCCTTGGTCGAAGGCTTCCCCTTCGGCGACCTCGAGTCCGAGGTTGTGAAACTCGCCTCCGCTGAGGAGCGGCGAGAAGTGGCAATTCACGCATTGCGCCTTGCCGACGAAGGCCTTGAGGCCACGCTGCGCAGAGGTCGATAGCGCGGCCAGCTTGCTGGGGTCGTCTTCGCGCAGTCCTTCCACGTAGGTGTCGAAGGGGGAAGGTCCGGGAACAAGCTTGCGTTCAAAGGCCTCGATCGCCTTGCCGAAGTTGGCAACCACGCGCGTTGCGGCATCGCGATCGGCTTTTTGCATGGCCAACCAAGCGGCGTGGCCAGCGTCGAGCTTTGCGAGCTCTTCGAGGCTAGGCGCCGGGTTAAACTGATCACTGGGGCGGGGGAAGGGCGGGCGCCCGCCGGGCCGAAATCGATCGACGTCGTGCGCACCTTCAGGCAGCTTGCCAAAGATCGCCTCGTATTCGGAGCGCAATAGGGCATCGTTCGCGATCAAGCGCACCAAGTCGGCGCGCGCAAAACCCATTTCCGAGGGGTGTTCGAGCGGCCATCGCGCTTGCGACCAAAGCGAATCGGCGCGGCCGTCCCAGAACATCCAGCGCTGGTAGCCTGCATGCAGCAAGCTCGGGCTATTGCGATTCAAAACGGCAATGCCCTCGGAAAGCGCTAAGCCATCTGACCAACCCAGGCCTGGCGAATGACAGCTGGCGCACGAACGATCGCCGTCCTTGGAAAGGCGCGAGTCATAGAAGAAGCGTTGGCCCAATCGTGCCGCGGCGGGGTCATCGGCAAAACGATTGCTCGGTTGCACTGGGAGCGCCGGCAGAGGCGAGAGAGTCTGCGCGATGTTCTTCTCGCGGCGACTCAGCTCAACCGGATCCTGTTTGGCGGAAATCCCCTTCGCAGACTCGGTCAAACCGGGAGAGGCGGGCACGAGTGCCCAAACCAGCGCGATCGCTGCAGCAAAGACAGGCGCCGGCGCGAGCAGGTTCATTCGAATCCGATTTCGAGTGGATAGGTCATGCGAAAGAAACTGCCATCTTCGGCTTTGAGGTCGAAGTAAATCTCCCAGGCGCCGGGCATGTGCAGTTTCATGCCATCAATCCGATAGCGTCCATTTTCAAGAAGTTCAAACTCTGGTGTCGTATTGATGCCATGGCCGTGGGCCGGCATATCGGCATCGACGCCGGTCAACTCGTAGCCTTGCGGATCAATTTCGAAGCGAAAGATCTGGTTCAGCGGCGCGCCGCCGTCTGGCATCACCACCCGAATCGGTGGGTCCGAGTCATCGGCTTGTCCGCTGCACGAGGGCAGCAGGGCGATAGGCAAGAAAAGCAGAAGGATCCGCGCGAACATGGCTTCCCATCCATTGCGATGGAGTCTGAAGAATACCCTCTCTCGCGTAGGTGTGTCGATCCGGAATCAAGCCCATCCACGATGCACTCGGGCCATCAATCTCGTTAGGCTGGCAGCATGTTGCGGGCGTTCCTCCTCCTGTGTTTCATCATTTCGTGCACCGTCTCGGGACAGACTGGCGCGGGTTCGAGTGGTCTGTTGCTGATCACCGGCGGTCCGATCATCACACTCGATGATTCACGGCCCGAGGTCGAGGCACTGTTGGTCCGGGAAGGTCGGATTTCAGCGATGGGAAGCTTGGAGCAAGTGCTAAGCGAGCCGGGAGCGACCGAGGCAGAGCGCTTTGATCTGCGCGGTGAGGTGCTGTACCCGGGATTCGTCGACGGACACGCCCATTTAGTCGGAATCGGCATGAATCGCATGCAGGTCGACTTGATGGGAACGCAGAGTTACCAAGCGGTGGTTCAACGCGTGGAAGCCTTCGCGAAGAAATCCCCGCCGGCCGATGGAGCTTGGATTGTCGGCCGTGGTTGGGATCAGAATGACTGGCCTCAGAAGCGGTTCCCCAGCCATGAACTGCTCAGCCGTGCCTTCCCGTTTACTCCGGTGGTTTTATCCCGCGTCGATGGTCACGCGCTCTTGGCCAACCGCAAGGCGATGGAGCTTGCTGGGGTCGACGCCCAAACACCGGACCCAGAGGGGGGCGCCATCGTGCGCGATGGCGAAGGCCGACCGACCGGGGTCTTCATCGACAACGCTGAGTCATTGATCATGCGCGTCGTCCCCGCAGCGGGACCAGAGAAGGTCGAAGAGGCGGTGCGTTTGGCGGCCAAGACTTTGCAGGAAGCGGGGATCGTCGCGATTCACGACGCGGGAATCGATCTCGAAACGGTCGAGATTTGCCAGCGCCTTGCGCAGGCCGGAGAACTCGGCATTCGTGTCTATGGCATGGTGCCAGGCTCTTCGCAGCGGCAACTCGACACTTGGATGGAACGAGGCCCGCTGATCGATCCCACCGGCCAGGTCACGGTGCGCGCGATCAAGATGTACGCCGATGGTGCGCTCGGCTCGCGCGGGGCGGCGTTGCTTGCGGATTACAGCGACGACCCTGGCAATCAGGGATTGCTCGTCACCCCAGCAGAACGCATCCAGGCGGTTTCGGAACGTGCGCTCGAAGCGGGCTTCCAAGTGTGTACCCATGCGATCGGCGATCGCGCCAACCGCTTGGTCTTGGATGCCTACGAAGCCGCGTTCGAGGCACACCGTGCGCGCGGCGGCAACCCAGGCGACCACCGCTTCCGCATGGAGCATGCCCAGGTGATATCGCCCGAGGACATTCCGCGTTTTCGGCAACTGGGGGTAATTCCTTCGATGCAGACCCAGCATCAAACCAGTGATGGCCCTTGGGCCGAAGAACGGCTCGGACCGCAGCGGGTGCGCGGAGCGTACGCCTGGCGTTCGCTGCTTGAGACCGGAGTTCTGATCTGCGGCGGCAGCGATGCGCCGGTTGAAGTGCTCGATCCGATTGCGTCGTTCCGCGCTGCGGTCACCCGCACCGACGCCGAGGGCTGGCCAGATGGCGGATGGTACGCCGAACAGAGCATGACCCGTCGCGAGGCCTTGCTGCATCTGACCGCATGGCCAGCCTATGCCGCCTTCCAAGAAGAGCGAACCGGCGTGCTGCGCCCGGGTGTGCGCGCCGATTTCACCGTGCTCGATGCGGATCTGCGTGCCCTGCCCGAGACGCAACTCGACGAAGCTCGCGTCACCGGCACGATCTTCGCTGGAAAGGTGGTTTTCCGGGCTCGCGCACGCTCGCGGGCCGGGCTCCGTTAGAATCCCGCCGTCGTTGATCCGACGCCAAACCATGAGTGCTTCCTACTCCGAGATCCAATCCATCTTGGGCGACCAGGCCGAAAGCCTGCTTGGCCATCGCTGCCAGACGATCGACAAGACTCGTCTTCACCTGCCGGGCCCCGACTTTGTCGAGCGCATCCACGGCGCGAGTGATCGCCCCACGCGCGCCTTGAATGGCTTGTCTGCTTTGCTGCAGCACGGCCGTTTGGCCAATACCGGCTATCTGTCGATTCTTCCGGTCGACCAAGGGATCGAGCACACCGGTGGCGCTAGCTTTGCTCCGAACCCGGATTACTTCGATCCGGAAAAGATCGTCGAGCTGGCCATGGAAGCCGGTTGCAACGCGGTCGCTTCGACTCTGGGTGTGTTGGGCATGGTCGCGCGGCGTTACGCGCACCGCATCCCGTTCGTGTGCAAGTTGAACCACAACGAGATCCTGTCCTACCCGAACTTCTACGACCAAACGATGTTCGCGACCACCGAGCAAGCCTTTGAAATGGGCGCGCAAGCGGTGGGGGCAACGATCTACTTTGGTAGCCACGAGTCGCGTCGCCAGATCCAAGAGATCTCGGAAGCGTTCCAGCAGGCGCACGAGTTGGGCATGGCCACCATCCTTTGGTGCTACTTGCGCAATAGCGACTTCAAGAAGGACGGCATCGATTACCACACCGCCGCCGACATGACCGGCCAGGCCAACCACCTGGGCGTCACGATCGAAGCCGACATCATTAAGCAGAAGCTGCCCGAGCACAACAACAACGGCTTCGGCAACATCGGCTTTGGCAAAACTCACCCCAAGGTGCACAGCGAACTGTCGAGCGATCACCCGATCGATATGTGCCGCTACCAGTTGGCCAACTGCTACATGGGCCGGGCCGGCCTGATTAACTCGGGCGGGGCATCGGGTTCGAACGACTTGCAAGATGCTGTTGCGACCGCGGTCGTCAACAAGCGTGCCGGCGGCATGGGTTTGATCTTGGGTCGCAAGGCATTCCAGAAGCCGATGAACGAAGGGGTGCAGCTGATCCACGCAGTGCAGGACACCTACCTTTGTGACGACGTCACGATCGCTTAGTGCGATTTCATTTTGGCTCACGCGTGCGTCGATCTGCGGCGCGCGCGTGGCCTTCGAGGCCTTCTAGCCGCGCGAGTGCTGCAGCATCAGCGGCAATCGCGGCCGTGTGTGGGCCAGTCGGCAGGTTGAGGTAGGTGCGCACGCGCAGGAAGTCGAACACGCTCAAACCACCGCGTAGGCGTGCGTGCGAGCCGGTCGGCAGAACGTGATTGGGCCCCGCGCCGTAGTCGCCCAGCACTTCCGCTCCGCTGCTTCCACGAAAGATCGCGCCTGCGTGCCGGAGTTGCTGGCTTGCGATTTGCTCCGCGGAATCAATGAGGCGAATCTCGAGATGTTCCGGGGCGACTTGGTTGCAGACCTCGATTGCTTCGCTCAAGTTTGCACAGAGGATCGCCATGCCTTGCCGGTCGATGGCGGTGCGTGCGGTTGCGGCCGTCGCGAGCTCGGCAAGCTGAGTGTGCAAGGCTGCTTCGACGCGTGGCACGAGATCGGCGTCCAGGCTCACGAGAATCGGGCGCGCGTCTTCATCGTGCTCGGCTTGAGCGATCAAGTCGGCGGCAACTTCGTCTGGATCGGCGCTAGCATCAGCGAGCACCAACAGTTCGCTTGGGCCGGCCAGCATGTCGACGCCGACTGTGCCCATCAGTTGTCGCTTAGCTTCCGTGACCCAACGATTGCCCGGGCCGCAAAGAAAATCGACTCGGGGCAAGGGGCCGATGCCGTTGGCGAGCGCGGCGAGCGCGTGCGCTCCACCGCAGGCAAGCAGGCCGTCTGCTCCGGCGATTGCAGCGGCCGCGAGCGTGACCGGAGTCGGACGGGGCGAAGCGACCCAAACCTGTTCAACGCCAGCCACGCGGGCGGGCACCACGGTCATCAGAACGGAGCTCGGCAGCGGGTAGCGCCCACCCGGTGCATAACAGCCGACGGCCTCGAGCGGTAGCAAGTCGTGCCCAATGCTTCCCTCGCCACAGGGCAACTGGAGCGGCAGCAAGCAGTTGCGCTGTGCTTCGGCGAAGGCGCGAATCCGCGCGGCAGTTCGTTCCAGTAGAGCGCGATCTTGCGTGGGGATTTGATCGCGGGCTGCCTCGAGCTCGGATCGAGTCAAGAAGAGCGGCGCATCGGGAGCACAATCGCCGAGTTGGACGGCCCAACGCCGAACCGCGGCTTCGCCTTCTTGAGCCACCTCGGCAAGAATGCGTGCAACGCCTTGGCTGAGGGCTGCGTCGGGTGCCGACAGCGCGGCAGACCGCGCGTCCTTGGGAGCAACGCGACGCAAGCTGACGGTTGCTCGCGGTGGGGGTGCGTCGCTCATGGCTTTGCGTCTCCGCCGCGGCGCGTCTGCACAAGAGCGCGTCGATTCAGTTCGGTTTCGATTTCTGCAAGACCGAGGCCAGCAGCACGCAAGCGCGTGAGGGCAAAGAAGAGCAAGTCCGTGGCTTCGTGGACCAGCTCAGGATCGCTTTCTGCGCTCGCCAACTCATCCGCTTCTTCGCGCAGCTTGGAAGCCAGCAAACTCGGTTCGGAAAACAGGCGTGCGGTGTACGAGCCTTCCGGAGCGTTGTTCAGTCGATCGGCGAGCGTTTTCTCCAACGCGGCAAGTCCGCGTGCCTCACCCCAACAGCTTGGTGTTTCCAAGTGACAGAATCCCGGCCCGGTTTGGCGCACGATTGCACGCAAGCAATCGCGATCGCAATCGACTTCAAGGCGCAACAGCTCTTGGCTGGCACCGGAACTCGCGCCCTTCTCCCACAGGCCTCGCTTGCGAGACCAATACACGCCTTTGCCCGTTTCCAGGGCCGCGGTCACGCTGGCTAAGTTCGAATAGACCAAACCCAAAGCGCGCCCCGCTTCGTCGCAAACCACCGTGGGCCAGAGCCCATCATCACGGTCGCTCTTGAGCGGAGCGCAGTAGGCTTCGGCGAGTCCGAGTTGGCCCGTGTAAATGGCCATGCCGACCTGAGCGTCGGCACCCATCGCGTCCAAGGCGGCGATTTCTGCTGCGCTGGTGACGCCACCGGCGATCGTGACGCGAGCGGAACCGGCGGCTTCGATCACTGCGCGCGCAAGCGCAAGGTCCGTGCCGCCGAGGTGCCCTTCGCGTTCGACGAAGGTGACCAAGAAGCTATCCGTGTAGGGGCGTAGTGCGGTGATGCGTTCGAGTAAGGCGTGCCCGGTGCCTTGCGTCCAGCCTTGCACGACGACCTCACCGTCGCGAGCATCGAGCGCAACTTGCAGTCGCTGCTTCGGTAGTTTCTTCAGGAGTTCGGGTTCAGCCGCTGTGCCAAGGATGATCTTGGCGGCGCCGGCGTCGAGCCAGCGCACCGCGCTGGCGTAGTCGCGAATGCCTCCGCCCACGCGACAAGCGGCTTGCCCGCACAACTCCTCAATCAAGGTGGAATTGCTGCCGGTACCCAAAGCAGCGTCTAGGTCGATCACCGCAACTTCGCCGACGCGTTGAAAGCGATGAAGAAGCGGGCGCGGATCACCGGCATTCAGCTTCGGCGTTTTTCCTTCTACCAACTGCACGGCATGGCCGTCGCGTAGATCAATGCTTGGAATGATCATGCTGAATCCCCCTGGGTGTTCGCCGGCGTTTCCTCGCTTGTGCGGATCATCGCGCGGTCGCGTCGCAGCCGTACGCCGAGCGCTTGCAGGGCTGCTTTGACCTCATCGACGGTCATGTCTTGATCATGGAAGATGGAAGCGGCGAGCACGGCACTTGCTCCCGCGTCGAGAGCATCTGCCATGTGCTGCGGCGTGTCTGCGCCGCCCGAAGCAATCACGGGCAGTGAGACCGCGCCGCAGACTGCACGCAGCAACTCGAGGTCGTAACCACTACGCGTGCCGTCGCGATCCCAACTCGTCAGCAAGATTTCCCCGGCGCCGAGTTGTTCAGCGTCTTGTGCCCAGCGCACCGCATCGCGGCCTGGGCGCTGCTTGCCGGAATGCGTGACCAATTCCCAGCCCTGACTGAGTTCCGCGGTTCCCGCGCGACTGGCCGCATCGATTGCGAGCACGGTGCACTGCGCGCCGAACCGGGCAGCGAGTTCTTCCAGCAAGGCCGGGCGCTGAACTGCTGCCGTATTGACGGCGACCTTGTCCGCACCTGCATCGAGCAAACGCGCGGCATCATCGGCGACGCGCACTCCACCTCCTACGGTGAGTGGCAGCGCCAGAGCGGCGCGCACCGCCGCGACTGTTTCTGCAGCATTGGCTCGGCCTTCCGGGGTCGCCGAGACATCGAGCAAGACCAGCTCATCGGCGCCTTGCTCTTGATAGGCCTGGGCCAATTCGACGGGATCGCCTGTGTCGCGCAGGCCCTGAAACTGCACGCCTTTGACGACGCGGCCGTCCCGCACATCCAAGCAGGGGATCACCCGAGGCATCAACATGCTTGGGCCTCCCAGCGGCTCGCAGTATCGAGCCAGCGTTGCAGCAGTCGCATGCCCCATGGGCCGCTTAACTCAGGGTGAAACTGACACGCGAGTACCGGGCCGCGTTCACACGCGGCGAGAAAGTCCTCGCCGTGATGAGTCTGAGCCATAGCCCAACCCCTAGGCACGACCGGATCCAAGCGATAGCTATTCGCGTAATAGGCTTCACCGGACTCAAGCATGCGACAGCCATCGCCCGCATCGACTCGGTTCCAGCCGAGCTGCGGAATGCGCACTCCCGGAGCGAAGCGGCGCGCGTGGCCCGGAAGGATTGCCAGCCCGCGGGCGCCAGGGCTTTCGTCGCTGCCTTCTGCAAGGAGCTGCATGCCGAGGCAAATGCTCAGTGTGGGGCGCCCGGCACAGATGCGTTCCTGGACGCGGGCGGCGAGAGAGCCGAGCGCATCGCGCGCTGCTGCAAAGGTCCCCACGCCGGGTACAACCACGCGTGGCGCCTCAAGAATCTCCTCGGGCTCGGTGCAAAGACGTGGCCCGCAACCGAGTCGTTCGAACGCTGCCATGACAGAGGCCGTGTTGGCGGTGCCCGTGCGCACGATCAAGACCTCGCTCATGCCAAGGCTCCTTTGGTGCTGGGCACGGAGAGGTCATTCCGGCGCGCGACTGCTTGGCGCAAGGCGAGCGCGGTTGCTTTGAACGCAGCCTCGGCGCGGTGGTGGTCATTACGCCCACGCAGCACGTCGACGTGCAAATTGATGGCAGCCGAAATCGCGAAGCTCTCAAGGAAATGCGTCAGGTTCTCGGTTGCGACCTTGCCGAGCATTTCGCGACGGAAGCCACATTCAATTGCCGGCCAAGGGCGCCCCGAAAGATCGACCACCGCGCGCGCGAGCGCTTCATCGAGCGGCGCATAGGCGGAGCCAAAGCGCACGATTCCGCGTTTCTCACCCAGCGCCTCGCGCAGGGCTTGGCCGAGCACGATTGCACAATCTTCCGCACTGTGGTGATCATCAATGTGCAGGTCGCCGCTGCAGCGCAGGGTGCAATCAAAGCCGGCGTGCCGACACAGCGCGTCGATCATGTGATCGAGAAAGGGCAAGTCGGTCTGGATGTCGGTCTTGCCCTGACCGTCGAGCAGCAACTCGACATCTACCTGAGTTTCTTGGGTGCGTCGCTGCACTTGTGCTTGGCGCGACGCAAGGGTGGTTTCGGACGGGGATTTCATGACAGCATCGCCTCCACTTGTTCGATCTGATTGAGCACGCAGGATGCACCTGCTTGATAGAGAGGGGCTTCCGCGGCGAGGAAACCAATCGGAAGACAGGCCGCCGCACGCGCGGCGCGCATGTCGTCGACGGTGTCCCCGACCATCCAGGCGCGATCTGCGCCGATCTGGCGCATCGCGAGCAGCAGTGGGTCTGGCTGCGGTTTGTTGGGAGCGTCTTCTAAGCCGACCAGGACCTGAATCGAGTCGGCGATGCCTTGTTCCTGCAAGAAGCGTTGCGCATCGGCGCGTGGTCGTCCGGTCACGATCGCGAGCGGCAAGCGATTCGCGAGTCGCTGCAAACACGCCCGCGTCGCCTCGCCGCCGATCAAAGATTCGGTGCGGCGCAAGCCAGCTTGCTCCGGGCTGCCTTGATAGATCGATTCAAAGCGCGCGGTCACTTCCTCGAGGCTGAGCTCGACGCCGGAGCGCGCCAACAGTGCTTGGGTGAGTACCCAGTCATTATTGAAGCCACCTTGTTCTTTGGCGGCTTGCACATCCGCAAACTCAATCTCGACGCCGTAGGTGTGCGCGGTTTCAAGAATGCAGCGTCGGTAACTCTGAGAGACGTCGGCGAGCACTCCATCGAGATCGAGGAGCAACGCTTGTGGGCTGGCGATGCTGCGCAGTGCATGCAAGAGGCGTGCTTGATCGGCATCTTGGGTGGGGCATCCGATGCGCAGCAGTTTGCCAAGCCCCTCTTGTTCCGGCCAAGCGCGCACCGCGATGCCGAAACCCGCAAGTGCGTCGCGCGCTTGCAAAGGATCGGCCGGTTCGCAGCAGACGAAGTTGGCTTCGGAGCGCCGTGGATTCCAACCGATTCCCTCCAGGCAAGCGAACAGTTCTTGACGACGTTGCTTGGTTGCACGCACATTCGCCTGCATGGCGGCTTGACCGTTCTCCAACTGTGCTTGAGCAAGCGCAAGCGAAAGGCCGGCGACTGGGTAGGGGCCGCCGATCGCGGCGAGTTGCGCAATCGACTCGGAAGTGCCCAGCGTGTAACCCACGCGACAACCGGCCAAGCCCCAAGCTTTGCTGAAAGTGCGCACGACGACAGCCTGTGGCAACTTCAGAGCAGCTTCGGTCAGATCGTTCTCGGCGAATTCCGCATAGGCCAAATCCACCAACAAGATGGCGTTGGGCGCGGCTGCAGCCAGCAGGTTCAAATCTCGCGCACTCGCGACCCCGCCGGTTGGATTATTCGGACTTGTGATGATGATCAGCTTGGTCGAGTCTTGAATCGTATTGAGTACATCTTCGATCGGATAGGCGTGATCCGTCCAGGCAACGGTGTCGACTCTTGCGGATGTCAGCGCCAGATAGCGCCGGGTCATCTCGAACCCTGGCCATGGCAAAATCGCGCGCCCGCCGTCGCGCATCGCCCAGCGACAGATCCGGTCGAGCGCTTCATCGCCGCCGGCGGTCAACAAGACCTGCTTGGCTGGCAGATCAAGCCAGTCGGCAATCGCTTCCTGCAGGGCTTGATTGCTCGGGTAGCAGCGCAGGCTTTCGGTGCCGGCGGAACGGGCGGCTGCGAACAAACTGGGGTCGGGGCCGATACCCTCGTTCCCTGCCAGCTTCAGATCGGTTGGCGCAGCGGCCTCGGGGACGGTGTAGGCGCTCATGGAATGAGTTGGGCAAGTTCGGCAATCAGAATGTCGGTCCCGCCACGAGCGCGCAGCAAGGGAATGAGTTGCGGCACGCCCTCGCGCGCGACCGCGGCCTTGACCGCGAAACCTTGCGCGCCATGCAAGGTGGCAACGGTGGGCTCGCGCATACACGGCAAGATCGCGATGACTTCTTCCAGGCGATCGGCCGGAACGTTGAGTTCCAACATGACGCGCTGGCGTGCATCGAGCACCGAACGCAACAACAGCACAAAGTGCTCGATTTGTTCGCGGCGCGCTGGATCCTCCAAGGCCTGCGGGCGCGCATACAAACGCGTCGAAGAGCGCATCAAGACTTCAATGATCTGCAGATTGTGCGCACGCAGCGTGCTCCCGGTTGCCGTGTTGTCGACGATGCAGTCGGCATCTTCTGGGGGATATACCTCGGTCGCGCCATACGAGCGCAGGTATCGCGCCTTCAGACCTTGCTGCTCGATCCAAGCCTGGGTCAGCCGCGGATACTCGGAAGCGACAATCCAGCCTTCTTTGCGCTGAGGCTGCTCGGGCCAGTTCGTGGCCAGCAGTGCTTCCGGCACGGCCGCGACGATTTGCACCGGGTCCATCCGGGTGTCGAGCAACTCGACCAAGTCGGCGTCCAGCTCAGCGACCCAGTCTGCGCCGGTGAAGCCCAGATCGCGGCTGCCCGCTTCCAACATGCGCACGATGCTTTGCGGCTTGAGGATCTTCGCCTCCCAGCCTTCGAGCGGCAGGCTCGGGCGGTAGTGGCGTGCTCCGCTGCGCACCGGCAAGCCGGCGCCATTCAATAGCGCAAAAACGCCGTCTTGGATGCGCCCCTTGGGCAAGGCAAGACGGATGGGTTCGGATTCGGAAGGAAGGCTCATGGGATGGAGTTGCCCCGTTTGAGCCGTCCTCCTGTTCCATTCCTTCCCAGAAACGCAAAAAGCCGGCCAACGGGGCCGGCGTGAGATGGACTTTGAGGAAATCAACGCCCGAGACACACACAGCCCTGCCCATGAGAATGGGCGTGGTGCATGTGAGCGTGGGCGCGGGAAGCCATCGGAGGAAGAGTCTAGGACGCCAAGACGCAGTGTCAAGGCAGCAATTTCGCCAGGGTGCCAGAACGGCGCCTCATTCCCTAGAATGGGCGAAATCTCGGCGACTCATTTCCGAAACAGATCACGGTGCGCTTCCTCCCCTTGCTTTTGCTGGGCTTCGCGGCTCTCGCAGCGCGACTTTTCGCTCGTTCGGGCGATCGGATCGCGTTGGGCGGCTGGGAACTCCCGCATTTGTGCCCCGCGCGGCAAGCAGAAGGAGAGTGCCTCGGTTGTGGCGCGAGCCGTGCGTCCTTGGAAATGCTCCAAGGTGATTTCTCCGAGGCTTGGAGCCTGCAACCCTTTGTCTTCCTTCTACCGCTGGTCTTTGTCGTCGAGGCATTCTCGCCGAGTTTAGGTCCGAAGCGCACTCGCGCAGCCCGCGTCATTCTGGCTGCTTCGATTGTGCTTTCGGCGGTTTTGCCCCGCGTCCTGCCGATCTGATTCATGGAAAGCTTCGTCGAGTTTCTGGTCCTGCTTGCTTTTGGAGCGGCCTGCGCCGCAATCGCAGGGCAGCGCGGCCGTAATCCGGTCGCCTGGTTTTTCCTGGGCTTCATCTTCAACTGCTTTGCCTTGATTCTGTTGTTGGTCTTGCCGGACATGCAAGAACTGGAAGACCGGCATCAAAGCACCGAGGATCAAGCGCGACGTCTCCGCGAAGAGCTTGCGCAAGAGCGCCAGCGCAATCAGTCCTTCCGGGGTCATGTCAAAGCACGCCTGGATGTACACGACGCAGCACTTGAGATCGATACTCGTGAGCAGACTCCGGTGACCGAACTGCCACCGCCACCGCCGCCGCCATCAGCCGCTGAACGCATGGACCTGCCGCAAGAAGGTTGGTACGTCGCCGAAGCCGGTGGCTCCGCCGATGGTCCGCTCGGGCTTGCCGACATCCTCGCGCGAGTCGAAGATGGCAGCTTGCGCAAGTCCATGTTGATCTGGAACGCGGATTACGAAAACGAGTGGGTTCCCTTGGGTGATACTCCGCTCGCGGAGGGCATCGTTTGAGCGAACGACTCGGCGACGTTCAGCTCGCCGGTACGCTCGCGGGGCCTGAATCAGCATGGCCGCTGAGCGAGGCAGCCTTGGCGACGGCTCTGCAGCAAGCCGGCATGCCTCCGGGTAGCCTGCGTTTGTTGCGCGAAGGCGGTTGGCTGACGATTGAGCCGACGGCTGCCGTGTGGCCCGAAACCGCATTTCACGGCGATCCGGGGGCGGCGCTCGGCGAGTCCGTGCGCAAACTCAGTCGCGGCGCCCGCTTGCCCGACGACTGGGGTTCGACGCTGCGCATGGTGCATTTCCGCGACGGCGAGAAGATCGAAACCTTGGTGGGCTCTGCCGAGGACGGCGTGCACGCCGTCGCGCGCAGCGTGCCTTGGCGGCCGGTTCCGAAGCCGAGTGCCCTGGGTATCGCCAAGCGGTACTGGATGCTCGTGGTGCTGCTCGCGATTGCATTTGGCGGCCTGCTCTGGCTGCGTCGCGAAGCGATCGCCGAGGCCCTGTTTGGTCCTACGCCAAACGCGCAAAGCACTGAACAAGAAGCGGAACTGTCAAGCGAGGTCTAATCGTCCGCTTCGGTCTTGGCGTCGTCCTTCGCCTTCGCGCGTGCGTCGTTCAAGTAGCTTAGCCAGCGCGCTTCAAACTCATCCCATTCGCGGATGTCCAACGCATCTTTGAAGTGAGTGCTGGAACCTTTGCGCTCGAAGACCGAAGCCAGGAATCGATTCATGCCGTCGCCCGTCTCGGGCACGCCGGAATGCAACAAGAAGTAGACCAGGCAGTATGACTGGGCAAACTTCAGCTCTTGGCTCGTCGAAGCGAAGTAATCGCTCTTCTGATAGTTCAGCACACGCTGAATGCTGTCGGGCCGCTCGTGATCGAGAAACAGCTCGAGCGAGGGGAGATGGATCGGGTCCGGGGTCAGCGTGCGGTCACCCGGGTTGCCAATCAGGTGGTGTTCGAGATAGAGCGCCAGGCCTTGTTCTAGCCAACCAGGAGTTGCTGGGTCATTGCGCGCGAACTCGCGAACCGCGCCATACAGAATCGCTTGCACCGCTTGCTGAACGAGTTCCTGCGCGACGCCATCCTTGAAGTAGGTGTAGCTGGTGCGCGAGGAGTTATGGAAATACGCGGTGACGGTTCCCGAGACCTTGGGCAAATCATCGAGCGTCTGATAGACGCGCACTTTCACCGGCTCACGCAGGTGCCAGAACCCGACCGTCTCTTGGAAGCGCGCAAAGAAGGCCGCGTAGACCATTTCCAGATCCGAGCAGACCGCCAGCGCATCGGGAAGGTCGCCGGCGGCTTCAACGACGAAGTGCGTCGTTGTCAGGCGCCATGCATCGTCAAAATCAGCCGAACGAATCTCACGTAGCTCTTGCACCGAGACCTTGCCGTGGCCTTTGACGGGGATGCGATACAGGCCGCGAGATTTCTTATGGCCGAGGCCTTCGTGAGCGGCATCGTGGGTGGGGTTGTCGAGCAGCGCGCGCCAGTAGTAAAGCGAGGCATCGCGAAGCAGACCCTTTTCTTCGCACCATTCCGCGAGAGCCACGCAACGATCGGCGTCGGGCGATTGATTGAACTCCGCGCGCATCTTCTCCAGATACTCCGGATAGGAAGCCCGCGGGCCTTCCAACTCAACCACTTCCGAAACATCGAAGCGCTTGATCTTCGACTTCTGTGCCAGCCAAACACCGCCAGCATCATGGCGCAACAGAATGCCCTTGGCCGGTCTGCCCTTTTCGAAATGCAAGACGTCCTCGGGCATTTCCGGATCATCATCCGAAACCGAGAACGGCAAGGTCATCGCCAAAAGGCCGAGCAAGACTGCGCGCATCGATCCAGGATAACGCAGCAACCGGCTGGGAGAGACTCCCAGCCGGTCCTGTGGCCGTGTGGGTCGGGCGAGCCCGACCAGGGCGAACTTACCAGTCGTAGCCGCCTGGGGTAGAGACCATCCAGCTATCTGCGCGTTGCGGATCGAAGAATGGGAAACCCTCTGCGAACGAATCCTCGTCTTCCGGCGTGCCGTTCAGGACGAACTTGTAGTCATCGCCATCCGAGCGGTACATGTAGTGCGCCGTTTCGGTGGGGTACTGGGGATCAGGGTCGCGCGGCAGGGCGGACAGGTAGTTCGGAACGAGACCTGGGATGTATCCCGCGGAGCCGTAACCGTCATCGTTGTCGTTCTGCCACGCGTAGCCGGTGACGGGGTAGTTACCTTCTGCGCGGAAGAAATCCGCGAGTGCCGACTGGACGGTGCGGAGGTCCTGCATCCGGCGGCTATCCCGCGCGGTTTCTTGACCTTCCTGGAGTACGGGCACCAGCACCCCGGCCAACATGGCCAGAATGGTGACGACGATCAGCATCTCGATGATCGTAAAGCCCGCTTGACGCTTCTT
>JBDQJC010000044.1:0-27659 GCA_040264055.1 Planctomycetota bacterium | reverse complement strand
GGATTGAGTTGCGCTGTTCGGGCGACTGATCCTTCAGCGCGATCGTGGCGCCGGCCATCGCGACACCAAGTGCCGCGTTGTGGCTCATGCGCTCGCCGCCGTGGCGCAAGATCGCGTGCGCGACTTCGTGACCCATGACCACGGCGAGCGAATCTTCATCGCCGGTGACGGGCAGCAGGCCGGTGTAAACCGCGCACTTGCCGCCCGGCAGCGCCCATGCATTGACCATATTCGGAGCGTCGATCAGCTTGAACTCCCATTCAAACTGGCTGGCGTAGCGCGGATAGAGCTCGATCGCAGCTTGCGCGACCCGCTGGCCGATGCGCTCGACCATGCGGGCTTCCTTGCCGCTCGTCAGCACCCGTTCCTCGGCGAGCATGGCGTCGTAAGCTTCGGCTCCCATCGACATTTCCGACTCGATGGAATAGAAATTGAGCTGCTTGCGACCGGTGCCATCGACGGTCTGGCAAGAGGGCAGGATCGGCAGCAGGGCCAAACAGAGGGTCAGAGCGATTCTCATTTCTCAGGGCTGCTTACGCAGCAGGCACTATCGTATGGCAGCTTTCCCGAGCGGAACCCTGATGGAACGCAAGAATCCGACCTTGTTGCTGGTGCTTGATGGCTGGGGCCACGCGGCCGCCAGCGATACCAATGCCATCACGCATGCTCCGGCCCACCACTTCCTGGAATGGTGGGAAACCAGCCCGAAAGCCCTGCTTTCAGCGAGCGGGCGCGAGGTCGGCCTGCCGCTCGGCCTGATGGGGAATTCCGAGGTTGGCCACACCAATCTGGGTGCCGGCCGAGTCGTCTATCAGACGATTACGCGCATCGATCAAGCGATTGCTGACGGTGAGTTTGCTCGGAATCCGGCCCTGCGTGGCGCGATCGAGCACGCCAAAGCCAAAGGAACGCGGTTGCATCTGTTCGGCTTGCTGGGCAATGGAGGGGTGCACGCGAGTTCGGAGCACTACGCGGCGCTCGTCGATTTGGCTGTGTCGATGGGACTCCCGGGCGAGCGCATCGTCTTCCATGCCCTACTCGATGGCCGCGATACGCCGCCAAGTTCCGGAGCTGGCTTCTTGGTCGAATTGGAGCAAGTGCTCAACAAGGTGGGCGCGGTGGTCGGCACTCTCTGCGGGCGCTATTTCGGCATGGACCGTGATACCCGTTGGGAGCGAACCGAGCAGTTTTGGCAGGCTTTGGTCCATGGACAAGGCAAGTTTTCGGCACCTGATGCACAGTCGGCCTATCAAGCGGCCCGGACGCGCGGCGAAACCGATGAGTTTGTGCAAGCGACGGTCGTGGGTGCCCCGGGTGAGCGTTGCGTGCGTGACGGCGATGCTGTGCTCAGCTTTAATTTCCGCGCCGATCGCGTGCGGCAGCTGACCGAGGCATTCTTGGCCAAGGACTTTGCCGGTTTTGAGCGCGGTGCGGTCCCAAAGGTGCACTACGTGACGATGACGCAGTACCGCAAGGACTTCGCTTGTCCGATTGCTTATCCGCCCGAAGCGCTGCACTCTTTGTTTGGCGAGCTCGTGTCGGCCAAAGGTATGCGTCAATTTCGCTGTGCCGAGACCGAGAAGTACGCCCACGTGACCTTTTTCTTTAATGGCGGTCGGGAAGATGTGTACCCAGGCGAGGAGCGGGTGCTGGTCCCGTCGCCGCGGGTCGCGACCTACGATCTGCAGCCTGAAATGTCCTCAAAAGATGTCACCGATGCGGTCGTGGATCGTCTTCAGAAGGGAGAGAACGATTTGTATGTGGTGAATTTTGCGAATGCCGACATGGTCGGCCATACCGGCATCCCGTCTGCTGCGGAAGCAGCAGTACGCGCGGTGGACGGCTGCCTGGCGCGCATTGTTGCTGAAGCAATGAAACAAGGTGGCACGGTTGCGATCACTGCCGACCATGGCAATAGCGAAATGATGGTCGATCCCATCAGCGGTGAAGCGCACACCGCTCACACCTTGAATCCGGTGCCTTTTGTCTTGATCGGCGAGCGTTTCCGTGGGGCGCAGCTGCGGAAAATGGGAACCCTTGCAGATGTAGCACCTACCCTGATGGAAGCGATGGGCATCGAACAACCCTCCGTCATGGACGGCCGATCGCTGTTCCACGCCTAGTCATGTTGCGTTTCTTTCTTTGCCTCGTTCTCACTGTGGTCGGCTCTGCCAGCGCCACGGCGCAGGCCTCGTGGTACGTCGATCCAGCAGCGGGAGACAACGGCAACACCGGCACTTCCGCCGGCGATGCCTTCAAGTCGATCACCTTTGCGCTCACGAATGTCGCGCTCGCCTCGGGCGATCGCATCGTTCTCAACGGCGGCATCTACAACGCGCCCTCCGGCACCAACGGCACGGGCAACTTGCTTGAGACCTTCCCGCTACAGATTCCCAATGGGGTGTCTTTGGTCTCTGGCTCGGTTTTTAGCGAACCCATCATCGATGGCGCGACAACCGGCGGAAATAGCTCCTTCCTGCTTACGATCAGCGAAGACCTGAACGCGATCACCAGTATCGAGGGCATCCGCTTTGCGAACTGCGGCAACGCGATTCGGTCTTCCCCGTCATCCAATTCGATTCGCGGGCTGGTCATCCAAGATTGCATTTTCACCGGCTTCACCGGTGCGGCAGTGGAACTCGAGCTGCGCGGCGGTCTTGCGACAGATTCTTTTGTCATCGCCAACTGCACGCTCACGGGAACGTCTGCATTCGCGGGAATTCAGGTGGCCACCTCAGATGGCACAGTCTTGGATGGTGGCTCGATTCAAGAATGCACGGTGACCGGCTGCGGGATTGGAATCGACGTCTTCACCGAATTTGCGGGCACCATCGATCGTGATTTTCTGATTGCCCGCAATACCGTCAGTGGCTTCGCCACGGCGGGCATTCAGTTGCGCGCATTCATTGGCGATTCCATGAATACCGCAACCGTGCGCGGCAACATCGTGCTTGGCGATGGGGTCGGCGCAACCGATGAAACGGGTATTCATATCCGTTGCGAGAATACGCTTGGTGCCGGAAGTCCCTCCGTGGTCAATGGCCTCGTTTCGTTCAACGACCTTTCGCGCTCAAATACCAATATCAAGCTCGAAACCACCGGTCTAAGCGCAGGAAGCAGTCGAGTTGAATCGGTCTTTGCCGGCAATCTCATTCGCAACGCGGTCAGCTACGGCGTACGGGTGCTTTCCGCGATCAACGACGGTGGCATGTCCCCGGACTTTGGCGGCAAGGTCGGCGGCAGTGCGAATGCCGGCCGCAACTCCTTCGAAAACCCCACGGCAACATGGGAGATCGGACTCGATCCAGAAGGCGATATCTCTGGCCCGATCGCGATGGCCGAGAACTTTTGGATCAGCGGCATCAACCCGCAAACTCGAACCGAAATCGCGGGGGCGGTCAACTACCCGAGCTTCCTCCCGCTCCTCGACAATGTGTTGATTGGCAGTCTCAGCCGCGCGGTCATCCAATCCGGCCAAGCCGAGATCTTGACGATCTCCTTGGCGAATGGAAGGTTCGTGGTCCAAGTGGCCGAGAACTTCGTGCCCGATCTTTCGGCTGCCCCAGGCTTGTTTGGGCAATACAAAGTCTTCGAAGTCACGGGACCTGATGGCAGCATCGACATCAATCCCATCGACCTCGAGCTGGTTGCGATCGATGGCACGGAACTCAGTTTCAATTTGCCGGGTCTAAGCGAAGGCAACTACACCATTCAGTTCACCAATCCCGGTTTTCAATCGCTCAACCCATTGGGCCTTCGCGTCACCGGAAGTGGCGGGGGTGGTGGCGGTGGAAGTAGTGGCGGCGGCTGTGTGGTCGCAACCGCTGCGCATGGCGACTACAACGCTCCGGAAGTGCGCATCCTGCGCCAGTTCCGCGATCAGTTCCTTCTGCCCCGACACGGCGGGCGCAGTGCGGTGCGTGCCTACTACGAACACGGTGGCCCGCTTGCAGTCTGGATCGCCGAACGAGAATGGGCCAAGAACACAACCCGGGCGGCGCTTGCAGTGCCGACTGCGGTGGCTTGGTCACTCCTCAATTGGAATGAAGGTCAACGCCTATTGGCCGCGGTTTTCTTGCTTGGCGCAAGCTTCAGCCTCCTGCGCCGCCGTCAGTAATTACTGAAGGCGAGCAACGGTAAGGCGAATCCCAGGCGTGCGCTTCGATCGCAAGTCGGCGCTTCCTTCGGGAATCACGACTTCTAGCAATGAGCGCTGCCCCGCTGGCAAGTTCAACTGCGTGACCATCTGAGGATCGGGTTGAGCGCGCGAGTTGGTCATCCATGCAAAAGTCCACTCGCCGTCCTGCAGCGGCGGGGATGCAAAGCGTCCGTTCTTGTCTGGGCGCAGCAGAATCACTTCCGAGCTGGCTTCATGGGTCAGGTGAAGGACCCCGTGACGACGCGTCTCGCCGTCTAGCCCTTCGAAGACCCCAACGATTTGCGCGGCAGGCTCAAGTTCGATCTTGAATTCCTTGCCGTCCACCGGAAGTTCAACCGAACGCGGGGTGCTGGAATGGAAGCCAGGTGCTTCGACCCAGTAGCGGTATTGCGCGTGCGGCAGGCGGCGCACCTCCCCGGCGCCATCCTGGTTGACGCGAAACTCTGCGACGACCTTCTTCGTTCCCGCTGCTCTTGCCACCTGAATGGTCGCGCCCGGAATCGCTTGAAGCGATCGGGCGTCACGCACTTCAAACTGCATCGTGAACAACTCATCGGCGCGCAGTCCACGCGCGTTCAAGCTCACTTCACTCGCCATAGGGCCGCCGGACGGTGGATCGTTGCGGGGACCGGTCTCGTCTGCACTGGGATCGGTCGCGCTGTCTTGCGGATCTGCTGGGAGTTCGCCTTTCGGCTGATCGCCGAGTTCCTTGAGGTAATTCTTGCCCGAATCTTCGCCAGGATCCTCGGGCCCCCACACAAGCGTGACAAAATAGATCAGGCTCAATGTCGCGGCAGCTAAGCCAGCGATGACCCGTGGTCCACGCCAAGACTTCATTCTTTGCAAAACAGGGGGGAAGGGGCGGTGCCCTGCGAATTCAGGGCGTTCGATCCGGTCCCTTATCGGGGCGGGTCCAGGTGGTCATAACTCGATCTTGACCAGAAACTGCATAGAGCACTTGCTGGTCCTGGAGCGCCTTGCGCTTGATGATTCCGAGGCCAATCGCCTTGCCTTGGCGTGGCGACCAGACCCAGGAAGTCACCGTGCCAACCGGACGGTCTTGATCGTCGTGCAGGCTGGCACCGATCAGAGGCACTTCGACTTGGTCAAAGTCGAGCAGACAGAGCTGGCGTGGAGCCTCGCCATAGGTGTCCACTTTGGCGACGACTTCCTGTCCGGCGTAGCAGCCCTTGGCAAGCGAAGCGCGTTGCCACTCACCGGTCTCGGGAAGGATGCTGTCGCTGTCAAAATCCGTGCGCCACCGAGGTTGCCCGGCTTCGACGCGCAAGATGTCGAGGGTCACCCAGCCGGTCGGGATGGCACCGTCTGCGACAGCTTGTTGCGCATGTTCGAGCACCAACTCTGGAGGGCCGACCAACTCACGGCAATCGGTGCCGCGGTCGGGGCGCGAGAGCCAGAACGAGCCCTCGCTCGGCCCGACTTCAATGGCAAACCCACTCGCTCGGCTTGCCGGTCCGAGCATCATCAACCGGGCCAGCTGGAGTTCCTTCCACTCGATGTTCTCGCCGAAATGCATCATGTCCATGCGCTGGAGCAGAGGCGCGACACAATCGAAGGGACAATCGAGCAGAATCTGCGGAACGCCTTCGCGGTCGGGTAGGCGAAACAGCAGGAGCTCGCAGAGCCAGCGTCCCTTGCCGTCGAGCAATGCGGACCACTGGCCCGCGCCCGGCTCCAGCTTCTTAAGGTCGCTGCTGAGAGTGCGCTGCAGAAAGTCCACGAGGTCGGCACCACTCATGTGAACCAGCCCGCGGTCGCCGCCGTCCGCAAGCGCCAAGCTCTCGAGGGCCGCCTGGTACTCGCCGCCCACTCCGGAAACGCGCAAAGGCAAATCCAGCCCATTCACTTCCAGGAAGTCGGCCCCCCAAGTGGCAAAGAGGTCGTGAAGCGGAGTCGTGGAAGAGGTCGAAGTCATGGCAGTGCGACGTGGAGCAGCTTGTCGGACAGGAGTGGAGCAAAGCGGACATGGTGTCGGCTGTGCAGCTTCAGGCCAGCTTCGGCGATCTCGGTCCGAATGGCTGCTGGTGATGGGTTGGCCGGCGCCAGCGGCAGGAGCCCCAACTTGTGGCGCAAGTGCCGACCCCAGATGCGCAGGGTATGCCCATGTCGATAGTCAATGATGACACCGAGTCGTGCAACCCGGGCGAACTCACGCAGAAAGCGGATTCGCAGTGCCCGATCACGCACCAAGTGCAAGAATCGGATGCAGATCACCGCGTCGAAGGCATCATCCGGGAAGGGCAAGTGCGCGGCATCGGCAACGCAGGCAAGCGCGCGGGGGTGCTTGCTGCGCGCTTCCGCAAGCATCGCTTCCGATAGGTCAGCGGCGAGCACGATTCCCGGACAGAGTTCTTGGAGTAACTGCGTGAATCGCCCTGTCCCGGCCGGAAGGTCGAGCACGCTCAAAGGTGAACTGCCGCTGGCTTCGGTCAAGCTTGCCCAGGCGCGACGAATTGCCGCCGCTTTGAGAGCATCGCGCCGAGGTCCGCGTGCTCCCTTCCACCGCTCGTCGTAACGGGCCGCATAGTCCGCATCGCGATAGGTCTCGAGCTTGGCAGGACGGCGCTCCGGGCACATGACCAGAGGATAGGGTGGCGTATCCTGGGGCGATGTCTTCGGGCCTCCCGCTCCCGCCACCACGACCGCGCGAAACGCACAAGGGCGCGATGGGCCGCGCGCTGCTGATCGGAGGCTCGCGCGGCATGGCGGGTGCGATGCATCTTGCGGTTGGCGGCGCGCTTCGGGCTGGGCCGGGCTACGTGATTGCCGCGCTACCCAGCGAACTTGCCGCGGGCATGCACCAAGCCCACCCCGAGGCCTTAGTTCCACCGCTGCCCAATTCCCTCGATGGCGCGGCTCTACCCTCGCTGCTTGAGCTTGCTGACTCGGCAAACGCGGTGGGCATCGGACCGGGCTTGGGCCGTGACCCCGGCACCGCGGTCTTGCTGCTCGATTTCGTGCGCGCGCTTGCGAGCAAGCAGTCGGAAGCCGCTTGCGTGCTCGATGCCGATGCGTTGAACATCCTGGCAGCCGCAGGCGCAGAAGCTCGCTTTCAATGGGCCGAGCTTGCGCCCCTCAACTTGCTGATCACGCCGCATCCGGGCGAGGCCGCACGCATCTTGCAACACAGCGTCTGCTCGACCGCTGCCTCGGACCGTCATGCCTGCTGGCGCGAGCTGGTGGAACTCACCGGGAGCTGCGTCATCCTCAAGGGTGCTGGCAGCTTGATCGGCGATGCGACGATGCTCCAGGAAGCGAATCCCGTTGCCTTCGAGAACCCGACGGGGAACCCGGGAATGGCGACAGCGGGCACCGGGGATGTCCTGACGGGTATCCTGACCGGGCTGCTCGCGCGCGGGATGAGCTGTCTGGATGGCGCTCGCTTGGGCGCTTGGCTGCATGGCCGAGCGGGCGACCTTGCAGCCGAAGCCGGGAGCCCAGAATCCTTGATCGCGGGAGACCTCATCGACTTTCTCCCTCTCGCTTGGCGCGAGCTTGCTCATCGCGCTCCGAACTCATGATGTTGCTACGCCATTTGACCGCATCTACTTCCTTGGGGGCACTCGCTCTAGCGGCCACGAGTTGGGGCATGGGGTTCACCCAACAAGAGCCGGAAGCGGAGTCCTGGCGTACCTGGGTTGCAGAGTTGGCGCCGCCCTATATCCGCTTGGATGGCCGGGGGCCCAACAGCGATGCGGTGCAGCCTTTGCTTGAGTTCCTGCTAGTCGAGGGCGGCCCGCCGTCGCACGCGGAAGACCTCGAGCGCGCCCGCATGATGGTCTTCGAACGCTTACTGCCCAACCTCGAGTCAGAGCATTGCGCGTGGATCGTCGATGGATTGCAAGCCGGAACGCTGCTCGATCTTGAGCATGCGCACAGCCTGCTGCTGGCAGCGGCCGTTTCGGAATCCGGGCCTTCGTTACTGCGCGCCGCACTCGACGAGGATCGAAATCCAGCCCTGCGCGCCGCCTGTATTTCTCGATTGATCGCCGCCGAAGGTCGCCCGGCACTTGATTCCTTGCAAGCCATTGTGCAGCCCGACACCGAGGCCCTGCTGCTGAAACAGATCTATTCGGGATGGGCAAGCATGGTCGTCGAGTCGGATCTTCCCCGCTTGGAAGAACTGGTGCGCTCGGGGCCCGGATTGGTGCGCGAGTTCGCGCTGCAGACCTGGGCACGCGTCGAAACGCGGGCGGAGAAACGCGTGGAGATCCTGCGTATCTCGGAAGGATCTGCGAGTTCTTTCCGCACGGTCTTGTTCCGGGAAGTCGCGGCGCAAGGTCCGGCTCCTGAACTGGCCGATTATGTGCGTTCGATGTTCGATGCTCCACGCGCCGAAGACCGCAGGCTCGCGCTATCAAGTTTCGCGACCGTCGCGTCGGCCGAGGAAGTCTACGCCGAGTGGCAAGCGCGGCGACTTCCGCACGATGCGCTCGATACTCAAGGTCGCTGGATGAACCAGCTCGCGCGTTTGCCGCTGGACCAGGCGCAAGAAGCGGCAGCCAAGTGGCTGATCGAAACGGGGTGGCGGGAACCGCGCTATGGGCCGGCTGTTGCGCGCACCTTGGGGCAAACGACGAAGTTGGATAGTTTGCTTGGCAGTTTCCTGCGCAATCCCGATGTTCCGCAGTTGCTGCGAGCGCAGCTCGCCGCCGACCGCGCCGGAGAAAGCGAAGAAGCGCGTGCCTGGCTGCGTTCGACGGTGCCGACCAGTGAAGGATTGGTCGGGGTGCGCTTAGTGCGCGCGCTCGGTGAGCAGGCTCAAGCGGAAGATCAAGAAGTCCTGGCCGAGATTGCCGGGGATCCAGCGCGAGCTGGCGTGGTGCGTGCCGAGGCGGTGCGTTTCCTCGCCCTGGTCCCTGGAGGTTTGCCGACTTTGCGCCGATTGGTCGCCGAGCCGCCACGCGATTTCGAAACCGCGGAAGCCGTCGTTGAAGCCGCCGTGCTTTCTGGTGACCCCGAGCTCCGGGCAGCGGTTGGACTCGCTGTGAGCGAGGGATTTGGCCGTGGCACGGACCGAGCGGACGAGAGCGAAGCTTTCTGGCGCACGCTTTGGCGAGCGCAGACGCAAGCGCCCTTGAGATCGGAGGCCTCAAAACTGCTCGAGCGCGCACGCATCCAACTCGCACGGCTTCCCGAGGAAGATGCCACCTCTCCCTGGCCGGATCCGCGCGCGCTGCGCGGCGACCACACTTCCTTGTTTGAGGTCGTGCAGGCTTTGGCCGCAACTGCGCCCGCGCGCGCTTTCCGGGTCCCTGAACCCGGTGAAGGAGAGGGACCGATCTCTCGCCTTGGCATGGCCGTTTGGGCCGAAGCCGCCTTGCAAGACGCGCCAGATGCCTCGGCGTCGATCGCAGCGAGACTCGCCGCAGATCCTCAGGTGAGTCGCGGTAACCGTATGCGAGCAATGGGTTTAGCTGCTCGAGCAGCGCGCCGATCCGGCAACCAGAATGCCGAAGTTGCAGCGCTTGAACGCATTCTCGGCCTGCTCCGCGAAGACCTGGACGAGGCCGATCTGGTCGACCTGGGCTATGGGCTCGGGCTTTCCAGTCCGCGCGCCTGGCTGCTGCCGCTCGACGAAGTGGGCCAGCGCCTCTTGCTTGCCGAGGCGCGCGGATTCGAGACGGGCCGAGGCACCATCCTGGGCGCTTTGCTGGAAGGAGGCTGTCGCGTCGAGATTCTGCTCGAGGCAGGGGAACTGCTTGCCGAAGTAGAGTCTTGGAGCGCAGCGCTGCGATTTGCGCGTCGCGCCGCAGATTTCGAACCGAGCAACGTCAGCGCGCGTTGGCAACTAGGCCGCGCCTACGAGGCGATCGACCTCATCGAAGAAGCCCGTGCGGCCTATCAAGAGGCCGTCAGGCTGGGCGCAGGGGACCCATCCACTGCGCGAATCGCCGCTTCCCGCCTGGAAGCTCTCCATCACCGTTGATCGTTAGGATGCTTGCCATGAACTCCCGCTGGAACTCCAGCTTGCTCGCTGCGGCCACGCTTGGCCTGGCTGCGCTTGCTCCCAACGCCGAATGGGTGCGCTCCGCCGATTCTGCTTCGGCATTCCTCGAGCAAGAGCCGGCCCAGCAAGAACCGGCTGTCCAGGACGATGCTCTTCGCGCGAAGATCACGGCCGAGCTGAAAGCGGCGGGGGTGCGGATCGACCTCGACCGTCAGCTCATCGAGATTGACGCGACGATTCAGCAGAACCGTGAGCCACTGGAATACCTGCTGGTCACCGAGAAAGGCAAGGATCACGAGGCTCTGTTGCGCTGCAGCGGCGTTTCGGCAGAAGCGCTGAATACGGCCATGTTGTTGATGGGCGTCGAGCGCGGCAAAAACTACGAAATGCGCGAGCTCGATCCGCCGCCCACCCGCGAGGAGTTCGAAGCTGGCGCGCCGATGTTCGAAGTCGATCCGGCTTCCGGTGACGGCTTCTACCTCTATGTGTCTTGGCAAGCCGAAGATCTCGATGGTGTGATGCGCACGCGATTCCACCGCGCCGAAGATCTGGTCGTCAACGTGCAAGAAGAGCGCACGTACAAGCGTGGCCGCTGGATTTACCTGGGCTCGCGCTTCATCAAGCCGCATAAAGACGCAGAGGAGTTCTTTGCCGCCGAGGGAGAGGGCAACCTGATTTCGGTGGTCTACTTCAAGCCGGCCAACCACCTGGTGACCGGTGCTGATCCCGCTGCAGAGAACCAATACATTTGGTACCCGAACATCTTCCTGATGCCCGAGATCGGATCGCCGGTGCGGTTGCTGTTCAGCCGGACGGAACTGGACCAAGCTCCTCCGCAGTTGGGCGAGAAATCGACCGCGACGGCAGAATAGACGGCCCTGGCGCGACCCCCGCGTCACAAACAGCGCGTGAGCTCCCTGTGAGTCCCGATCCCTCCCGAACCGGCCTGCTGCTCGTCGGCGTCCGTGGCTCCATTGCGACCACGGTTGTCCACGGCCTTGAATCTATTCGCGCTGGTCAAGCGCCATGTGGTCTCGTCACCGAGACTCCTGGCTTCAAAGGCGCCGGTTGGGAAGACTTGGCGCGCATCCACGTTGCGGGCTGGGATGTCGGAGGCGATTGCCATCGGGCCGCGGAAGATCTGGCTCGGATCGGCGTGCTTCCGCACGACTTGGTTGAGTTATGTGCGGGCTTGCGCGAGCGCTTGAACCACTTGGTAGCGCCAGGGCTGCCCGAACCGGAAGACGCGCAGCTCGTGCAAGCCGCGTCCGCGGAGCGACTCGCGCTGTCACTGCCGGATGTCGTCGAGACTTTGCGCGAAGACATTCGAGCTTGGCGCAAGTCGGAAGGCTACCGCCGCTGCGTGGTTGTCTACCTCGCGACTGCCGAACGGGACCGCCCCTTACCCAGCGGTTGGAGCCACCCCGAAGCGGACCCGATGAAGCTCCTGGCCGAAGCGCCGCATGATCTATCGCGCTCGGTCCTGTATGCGCTCGCGGCGATTCTTGAAGGCGTGCCCTTCGTCAACTTCACGCCCGCGCCGGGTGGATCGGTTGCTGCGGTGGCTGGCTTTGCTCAGCGTCAAGGCGTGCCCTTGCTTGGCAATGATGGCAAGACCGGCGAGACTTTGGTCAAGACGGTATTGGCGCCGATGTTCCGCGACCGAGGCCTGAATGTCATGGCCTGGGAGGGCTATAACATGCTGGGCAATAAGGATGGCGCGGCATTGGCCGATCCGGATCGTGCGGCCGGCAAGCTGCGCAACAAAGATGCGGTGCTGCATGACATCTTGGATAACGACCGCACGCACACAGGGGTGCGCATCGACTTCGTGCCCAGCTTGCACGACTACAAGACCGCCATGGATTTCGTGCACTTTGAGGGCTTCCTTGGCAGCAAGATGCAGTTGCAGTTCACCTGGCAGGCGAGCGATTCGGCACTCGCAGCTCCTTTGGTGCTCGACTTAGCACGGCTCGCGCTGCGGGCCCAAGAACGCGGCGAGGGCGGCCCATTGCGCGCCGCGGCTTCCTTCTTCAAGAGCCCGCTCGAAGTGCGCGATCACGATTTCCATCGCCAGATGGAGTTGCTGCGCGACTGGGTCGCGGATGCAAAGGACTGAGCTCGATTTCGAGCTCCCTGAAGAGCTGATCGCGCGGCACCCGAGTGCGCAGCGCGATGCCTCGCGCTTGCTCGTGCACCACAGTGCGAGCGCGCAAAGCTCGCATGTGCACTTTGATGAGTTGGATCAGTTCCTGCGTGCAGGAGATCTGTTGGTTTTGAATAACACGCGCGTGGTTCCAGCGCGCTTGGCGCTGCGCAAAGCGACCGGTGGACGTGTCGAGGGTTTATGGCTTTCCGCCGCCGCCCAGCCATCGATTGCCACACATGGCAATCACCTGGCCGTCCTGATGTTGTCAGGTGGTCGCTTGCGGCCAGGAGTTCAGCTCTGCGATGAAGCAGGCGAAGCCGTCATCGAGTTGGTCGAAAAGCTGCGCCCGGGTCGTTGGCTGGCGCGCAGCTTGCGCGGCGCATGGGAATCCTTGCTCGAAGAAGTCGGCACGCCCCCGTTGCCGCCGTACATTCGCCGCCTTCGGATCGCAGCGGGCGAAGAAGAAATTCAAGCCGAAGATCGTGAGCGATATCAGACCATTTGGGCAGGGCCTTCCGGTTCGGTTGCCGCGCCGACGGCAAGTCTGCACTTCACCCCGCAACTCCTGCAGCGGCTCGACGCGATGGGGGTGGAGCGCACCGAGCTCACATTGCACGTCGGCCTCGGCACCTTTGCGCCGGTCGAAGCGGACGAACTCAAGCAGCACCTCATGCACGCGGAGGAGTTCTCGCTCGACGAAGCCTGCGCGCAGGCCTTGCGTCGGGCACGCGCCGAAGGTCGGCGCATCATTGCGGTCGGGACCACCGTGGCGCGCGTGCTCGAAAGTCTGCCGCGCGAGCCGCAAGCGAGCCATGGTTGGACCGATCTATTCCTGCTTCCCGGGCACCATTTTCAGGCATTGGATGGTCTTCTGACGAACTTCCACACGCCTCACAGCACCTTGCTCGCATTGGTCGCAGCACTCTGCCAGCACCAAGGCGGAAAGGGCTTGAGCCAGGTCAAACAGGTCTACTCCGAGGCCATCGCCGAGCGCTACCGCTTCTACTCCTATGGCGATGCCAGCCTCTGGCTTCCCTGAGTCACCGTTTGTTTGGGGTTAGGCGAGAATTGCCCCAGAATTGCAGCCAGGGTGAGCACCCAAGCGGGCGTTTCCTATGGCATGATGAGATTCTGCGACATGCGGCGGCTCGATCCCGCACCCCGAAACTCGCTGGGTCCATCCCTCCCCAATCATGAATAGACGAATTCCCCTTTTCGCGTGTAGTGCCGTTGCGGTCGCCGCGATTTCTCCTCTCCTTACAGCGCAGGGCGAGATCCACAGCTGGGTCGGCGATGCTGGCTACCAGTTCCTCGGTTTCGACGTGGCCGCGGTGGGCGACATCAATGGCGACGGCTACGCAGATGTGTTGGCCGGTGCTCCTGGCGATAACGGTTTCGGCCAAAGCTCAGGTCTAGCACGCTTGTACAGCGGCGCAGACGGTTCTCAGCTCTGGGCTTGGAACGGCGCCGCCGGTCAAGACGAACTCGGTCACTGTGTCAGTGGTGCTGGCGACGTCAACAACGACGGAGTGCCGGACATCATCATCTGCTCGCCGAAGGCCGACTTTAATGGTCAAGGCTCGGGTCGCGCGCGGGTCTACTCCGGCGCGAACTTCAGCCTGCTGCACACTATTGATGGCGCTGCAGCCAAGGACTTCATGGGTTTTGCAGCTGCCGCACTGGGCGATGTCGACTTCGACGGTTACGACGATTTTGCGATCACTGCTGCGCAATACGACGATGACGTTGCCTTCCCGGGTCCGGGCATTGGCTACGTGAATGTCTACTCGGGCCGAACCGGTGCCGTGCTCTATCAGTTCACGGGCGCGCACAACACTGCCTTCATGGGGCATGCCTTGGGCACTGCCGGCGATGTGAACGGCGATGGCGCAGCCGACATTCTTGTTGGCGCTTACGGCGAAGACGTCGGTGCAAAAAACTCGGGACGGGTTTACCTGTTCAGTGGCGCCGATGGCTCAACTCTGTACACCTGGGATGGCGACAATATCGCTGACAAGCTCGGTTATTCCGTAGAGGGTGCGGGCGATGTGAACAATGACGGTGTCCGCGACATCATTGCAGGCGGTCACCACAGCAATACTTCCGGGGCGAAGGCCGGCATGGCGCGCGTCTTCTCGGGTGCCGATGGCAGCACCCTGTACACCTGGTACGGCGACAAGCCTGATGACCTTTTCGGTATGTCGGTCGCAGGCGGACAAGACCTGGACTCGGACGGATACGACGACCTACTGGTCGGCATTCGCCACGATGACAGCTTCGGCGACAACTCGGGTGCAGCTCGCGCATACTCGGGAATCGACGGATCGGAAATGTGGACTGCCAAAGGCTACGCAACCGACGATATGTTTGGCTTCGCAGTCGCGATGAGCCCGGACATCAGTGGCGATGGCATTCCTGATGTGATCGTTGGTGGCACTCAGTACAACAACGGTCCTGGTCCGGGTAACGGCGTTGTTTATGCGCTCGATCCGACCACCGGCCCGCCGCCTCCTCCGCTTCCTTACCCAAACTTGCCGGGCAGCTTCGTTTCGATTGCATCCGGTTTGTCGGATGGATTTGAAGGGCACGCCGGAACGCTTCCGGGTCACCTCGCGGTGAACGAGTTGAGCGTGGTGACGCGTTTGTACGATCCCAACGCTTGGTGCAACATTGGCCAGAACGGCAGCTGCACAGGTGGTATCTCGGGCGTTGGTCCTCGCAATGGCAGCTACGACCTTGAGATGGGTGCGGTTCCCGGATCGAGCGCAGGCACGACTGTTGCATGTGGTTTGATCTACGGCCTGAATGGTGGCGGCAGCGCCGACTATGAACTGGACTTCTGGGTCTACAACTTTGGCGATGAACCGGATAACGATGACGGAGTCTGGGTCAGTGACAACGGCATCGACTGGGAGAAGGTCGCCGCTGGCTGGAGTGGCCGTCCGGTCGACCAGTGGACGCACGCTACGGGCATCGACTTGGGTGGGACCTCGGTTGATATCAGCGGTGATTTCTACCTGCTGTTTGCGCAGACCGACAACTTCCCGGTTGGCGAGTCTGATGGCATCTTGATTGATGACATCACGATCACGCCAGTCACCGGAAGTGGCTACCGCATCAGTGACTTCACGCCAGGCACCGCCGGCGGAGTCAATACGATCATGGTGGACGGCGGCACTCCGGGTGTTGCTTCGACCTTCGCGTATGACTTCCGTTTGGGCACGACTCAGATTCCGGGTTGCCCTGGACTGTTCGTCGATCTGAAGAAGCCACGCGTGCTGGGTGTCGCGACGGCAGATGGAGCCGGCCATGCCGAGTTCGCTGCTTTCGTGCCGCCAGCCGCTTCGGGTGTGCAGGTGTACTTGCAGGCGGCCGAGCGCGCGACCTGCCAGGTGACCGACGTCTACGGCGTTCTGTTCCCCTAAGCTTCACGCGTTGATGCGCGCTTTGCGCCGCCGCTTGTTTAGCGGCGGCGCTTCCTTTTGAGCTGCTTCAAAGCCGCCTCGACGCCGTCGTCTTTGGCCTTTGCGGGCTTGTCTTGCTTGCCTTGTGGCTCGGGGGTAGCTGCTTCGGTGGTGCCAGTCGATGAGCCCGAGCTTGAGCCTTGTTTACGCTTCGAGGCGCGCCGCTTGCTCTTGACCGCGCGGGCAACATCGCTCGCAGTGGCTTCGGGCGGAGCCGCGCCGTCCGAGGCGTGCGCAACAGCCGGCTTGGAACGCAAACGAGGCATGCGAGGCCGCCACGCGATCGAGCCCTCAAACAAGCGGCGCCAAGTGATCTCGGCGAGCAGGAAGAGCAGACCGACGAGCACAAACCAATGCGTCCAAGTGCGGGTTGCGCGTCCTCCTCGGTTGCCGCGCCAGAGTTCCGTGGTCGGCGGGTTGAGACGACCGCCACTCAGGCGAGCAAGCGTGCCCAGGACGCGTTCGCTAGCATTGCGCTCGCTGCGTGCTTCATACTCGGGAGAGTAGGGGACAGCGATCGGATCGATCGGGACGATCTCGCCATCTTCGGTTGCCGCGGCGAAGCGATAAACACCGTCTTCTGACAAAGGCACGCGCGCCTCAAAGAGATTCTCGCCGACCGGAACAAGTTCCACGGGCAAGCGGCGCCCCGAGGGATCGACCATGCGCGTGGTCAGCGGAGAGCCGTCGCCAAGTTCGGGGTCGACTTCAATTTGAAGGACAGCTTCGCGCCCTTCGCGTCGCACGCTTGCGTAGTACTCGGCCGGCGGGGCTTGGCCGGAAATCCAACGCGCCAGTGTGACGAGCACGGTTGCGGCTTCGGCCCAATCGCCTTCGGCGACGCCGAAAGCGCCATCGATTTGCGGCGTGAATGCCGCGGTGCGACCGAGGCCGGCTTGCATCGTGGCGACGACGGGTGCGGCATACTCGTCGAGCGTGACAATGCCGAGCGACGCGCCGGGCCGCAGATAGCAAAGGTTGTAGCCAGGAAGGTTCAGCCAAGGGCCCGGCGGCAGCGCCGCGATCGACAACAGCCCGGCTTCCATGCGTGAAGCAGTCGGGATATCGACGAAGGAGGAACGCGCCGCGAGCATCGTGTCTTGCGCGAACAGGCGTGGCAGTTCGGCAGGGTCCTCCGAGAAGTAGATTTCTCCGCCTCCGCGCGCCGCGACATCCTTCAAGAAAATCGCGTCGGAATCCGATTCCTTGCCAAGCGCGACGACCGAGATCGTGGTGTTCTGGTTCTCGGTGAGATCCGCAATCAACTCGACGTAGCGGCCCGGCTCCTCGGCGTCGGCGGCGTCGGCAAACAAGACGATGTGTCGGTTCGCGCGCGCACTCGGGGCCAGGCCATCGGCGGCCGCCAACAGACCGGTGTAGGTGTAGATGCCGCCACCGCCTGAGCGAATGCCCGACACTCGACTTGAGAAGGCTTCCGGGTCATCGACCTGAGTCAAGGGCACGATGAGGTGCGGCTGGGAATCGACCGCGATCACCGTGGCTTCATCGAGCGGGCCAAGCAAGCGAATCGCTTCCATCGTGCCAGCGTTTGCGAGGTCCATCTTGGTTCCGGTTCCCGCTGGCATGCCCATCGATCCGGATCGGTCGAGCACAAAGCCAATTGCCAAGCCCATCTTGCGATGCTCGACGCGCAGCTCCATCGTCACCGGAAGCAGAGGATCAAGCGCGGATCGGTAGTAGCCACCGACGCCATAGCTCGCGCGACCGCCGGTGATCAGCAGGCCGGCTCCCAGGTCTTCGACTTGCCGCGCGAGGGCCGGCAACATTTTTCCCAACTTGGTCGCCGAGACATTCTCGAGAATGAAGCCGTGGAAGTTCTCCAGCCAGATGGCTTGCTGCGCGGAAACTTGCTCGGCACTGCGCACTTCCACGGCGAGGCCAGCCGAGCGCAGCGCGTTGACTAATCGTCCCGCTTGGCCGGAGCTGTTAATGACCAGCAAGGGGCGACTGCCGCTGACTCGAATGGCACCGATCGCGGTGTTGTTCTCCAGCACGCGGTCGCCGGCGACGTCGATCTGCAAGCGATATTGAGCCATCCCGGCAGCTTGCCCACGATCGCGGAAGCGCAATGGATTGAGACCGCGGCGCAACTGCACCGGGCCACGCGCCAAGATCTCTTCGCCGCGGAACAGCGTGTACTCCGCCTCGGTTTCGGATTCGGCGCGCACCCAAGCTTGGAACTGGAAAGGCTCGCCGACCCCGACTTCGGGCGGGAGCTCAAGCCGTTCGACCAAGGCGTCAGGCTGGGTGGTGCGCGGCGCAGTACGCACATCGATCCGGATGCCCCGCGCTGCCGCGCGTCGCGCGACCGAGTCAGGTAACTCACCTTGGAATTCGCCATCCGAGTAAAGCAGGATCGCGCCCGGCCGGTTTTCTGGGATCAGCGTGAGCGCGCGATCGAGCGCGGCGCTGAGATTGGAGCCGTCGGCATCGACATCAAACTGGAAGCCTTCAAAAACCGGGTCGGACTGAGGGCCTTGCTCGATCTTCGCTTGGCTGCCAAAAGCGACCAGCGCGATGCGGTCGCCGTTGCCCATTTCCTTTTGCGCAAGCTGGTAGAGCTCGGACGCGCGCGCGGTCGTGTCGGCAGGCATCGAACGGGAGCGGTCCACGACCAGGATCAAATCGCGACCCTGGATCGAGCCGCCGCCAAACGGCGAAGCCAGAGCGATGAGCAGGGCGAGGCCGGCGATCCCGCGCAGGACCAGGCGCAAACTGAACTGCGGCGAGCTACGCCAGAGCAACCAGCCGAGTGGCAGGCCGAGCAATAAGAGTTCGGGATAGAGCAGGCTCATGCGCGCGCCCTCCCGGTTCCGCGGAGCACCCACCAATCCGCGGCGATGCAGGCAATCAGAATGAGCAGAAGAATGCGTGCGGCAGGAGATTCTGCGTAACGATCCATGCTCAGATCCGTCCCGCCAAGATGGGGGGGTGTCTCATCGGTCGCGCCGTCGCGCAAATCAGATTCGCGCGCATCGCGGAAGTTCACGGCAAAGGTCCATGCTGCCCCGTCTTCTGATTCAAGCCGATAGGCGGCTGCCGGTGCCAGCGCATCGATCTGCAGCAAGTCCTCGGCAAACAGCTCGCGCGGCTCGACTTGATCGGCGCTTAGTTGATAGCGCAAGCGGCCCGAGCGGCGCAACTCAAAGGATTCGCCGGCGACCAGGTTGACGGCGCGAGGTCCAGGCAAGGCGGCGCGACGAAGCGCGACCAGGTTGCTCAAGAAGATCGGCCAGTCGGGCGACAGGGCCAGAGTCGACCGTGGCGCCACCATGTTTAGGTGGAAAACTGCCGCGCCTTCGACGACGCGTTCGGTCAGCAGCGGATAGTCCGCGACCGAAAGCAATGGCATGCCGGGAAGCTCGAAGCTGCGCGAGCGGGTCCAAACGACACCCTCGAAGGTGAGGTCGCGCAAAAGCGGATGAGCTTTGTCCGGAATGAAACCGCGCACAAAAGCCTCGGCTGCGGCGCTGTCTTCTGGATTGTGCGGCAGCACCAGCGACCAAGCCGGAGCCGGCGCGACTTGGTGCGCAAGGATCAAATGAGCCTCGGCAAGCGAGTTGGCCGGGATGACATCGGGCAATGCCGCGGCGAGATCCTCGGCGCGCAAGGTCGTGGCATCCGCTTCATCAAGAGCGATGCCAAGTCGCACGCGCCGGTCGACCGGAGGATGCAAGGTGGCTTCGTTGTCGAGGAGTAAGGCGTCGGGGTCTAAGCGAATCGTCAGGCTGGGTGTTCCGGTGGGCAAGGGCACCCGCAAGCTTTGCTCACCGTTCGCCTCGAGCTCGAGTTGTCGGGTCGTCAGTTCGTTCGCTCCGCTTGAAATGCGCAGGGTGCTCTGCATCGACACAGAAGCGTAGGAGCGCACAAGAACGCGCAACTCTTCGCCGTCCGGGCCACGGCTTCGTCGTGCATCGGCGATCGCGAGATTGTCGGCGCTCTCACCGAAGGCCAAGACTCGGACCTCTTGTCCAAGGCGGCCGGGATCGTCGAGCAATGCGTCGGTCAAATAGAGGATTTCGCCTCCATTGGCGAGTTCTCGGGCCAAGTCGATCGATGCCTCCGGCAAATGCGCGGGTGCGCTGGGCTGCCAATTGGCGAGAGCTGCGCGTGCATCCGGAAGCAGCACCGCCGGACCACAAAGCAGGCGCGGCCGCACTCCGCTGCGCACCAAGGTGACCCGCGTACGCCGTCCATGCTCGGCAAAGCGTTCTTCTAGGGCGTCGATGACGGCCTGCCGGCGAGGCGCATGAGCCATCGAGGCTGAATCGTCGAGCACGGCGACCAAGTGCTTGGCTTCGCTTCCCGCAAGTGGATCGAAACCGGCGAGCAGTAGCCCGGCGAGCGCGGCTGCGGCAATCTCAAGCCAGAAGGACGGAGTGCGACGCAGAGGCTGCCGCTTGCGTCCGGTGCTTTCACTGCGCTGCGCGTCCTCCCAAAGGAACAGCGCGGCGACCGGCATGTCTTGGAAGCGGCGTCGAAATAAGTGCAGCGCCACGACCGCCGGAACAGCCAGCAGGCCGAGCAAGCCCCAGGGTTGGGTGAACCAGCTCATCGCGGTACCACCACTGAAGCCGGGCTGAGTACTTGGCGTGCAATCTGTTCGAGAGTGAGTCCCGCCGAGACCTGCAAGAAGTCTGCGCCGGCGCGCTGTGCTTCTTCAGCCAGACTGCGGCAATGCCGTTCCAGACGCTCGCGATAACGACGCACCGTCGCATCGTCGACCGGAAGTTCGCGGTCGCGTCCGGTCTCAACTTCTTGCAAGCGTAGGTTGCCGCGTGCGCTCGGCTCGAGCTCGAGTGGATCGAGCAGCTGCAGCAACAGCAAGCGATGTGCGCGGCCATGCAAGCGGCGCACGAGCGCGCGCGGATCGCAAGGAAACAGGAAGTCGCTCAAGACGATGCGAATCGTGCCTGCGCGCAGCGAGCCGCCGAGCGGAACTTCGCTGAGCGGAGTCTCAGCGTCGCAGCTCAAGGGCTGCGGATCCTGCAGGCTCGCGGCCTCCAGCGGAATCAAAGCCTCGCGTGCGTGGAAGGCACGCAGTCCGGCGTCGCCACTCGCGGCGCCCGCCAAGAAACAACTGAGTTCATGGCAGCGCTCACGCTTGCCCGGGAACACGCCCATCGATCGACTGCCATCAATGATCAACTCAACGGTCGCCGCGACCTCTTCGCGATACAGACGGGTGGTCAGTGTTTCGGTGCGTGCGTAGGCGCGCCAATCGACGTGGCGCAGGTCATCACCCGCTTGGTAGTCGCGGAACTCCTGGAACTCCATCGAAGAGCCGGTGCCCTTGCCGAATCGTTCGCCTGCAGGACCCCGCACCGGCTGCGCGTCAATCGCGAGCCGAAATCCGCGGCCCTGGGCGTATGCCGTCAAGCCTCAGGCTCCTCCTCAAGTGAGGCGGCGGAGGCTTCGGGGGAGGCGGTCACAGGGTCGAGGGGCGCAGCAGACCGCGCGCCCTGACGACGCAGACGAGTGATTTCAGTGCGCTGTCGAGCGGCGTGGATCAACATCGGAACTGCGCCAAAACCAGCCACCGTCAACCAAAACAGAATGGCCTCCGGCCTGCGCACGCTGCGAAAGTTCTGTTCGATCGCGACGAATGGATTGAGCGCAGAATCGATGACTCCGTCCCCGCGAAGTTGGAACAAGAGCGTGACGATGCCGAGCAGGACAACGATCCAAATCGGCAGGGTCAGAATGAAAAAGCGCAGCGCGTTGCGGGCCCACATGGGTGCCGAGGCACGAGCGGCAAAAGCCGCAGGGATGCCGGTACAGGCGAGCACGACTCCGAGGGTCGTCAAGAAACCACCGAAGCCATTGTCGAGGTAGAGCGAGAGACCCGACCCGGCCGCGCTCGTGGTTGCCGAAGACTGCATCAGATAGAACACGGTCGGAAGGACCACGATCACGATCTGCACGAGGAACAGCAAATAGGCGGTGCCACCACCGGGCAGGAAGAGCCAAGTTAAGGGCCTGCGCCAGCGGCCGGCTTGCAGTTCGTGGCGGCAGCGCACCCGCATGCCGACGGATTCCGTTAGCAGCGGCACGTTGAGAACGCCGAGCACCATCAAGCCCATCGCGTTGAGCTGAAACAAGAAGCGCATCGGCGTGACAGGCACGATGCTCACCAAGATCAGCGGAGCGATTCCGATGAACAAAGCACAGCTGAGGGCGGCCCAGCGCACGCGCAGCATGCCGTTTTCCTCCGGGTGGGAAATCGTCGCGACCGCGAGCCCATGCAACCAGAACAGCGTGAAGAAGCTTGAGGCACTCAGGAGCCCCATGATCACCAGGAACTCGTCGGTGTTTCCGAACCCGCCAAAGCCACGCAAAGTCATTTGACCCATCGCGATCATCCACATCATGGAGAAACCGCAAGCTGCCAAGAAGACCATCATCAGCAAGGAGGCCATCGCCTTGGACTTGCCAAGCGTTGCAGCCAAGATGCCGAGCAGGCTTAGTGTGAGGCCGAGGAAACAGGCGAACAGCGTCAAGACGAACGCCATGAGCAAGTCCAATCCGTACAGCGTTGCCGCGGTCGCGAAGAAGGGAAGAAGCGCGACCAGGAACAGCAGTTGCGTGACGCCCGCGCTGAGCCATTTGCCGAGAATAATCTGGGCTGGGCTCAAGCCTGAGATGATCAAGGCATCAAAGGTGCGCTCGTCGCGTTCGCTTGCCATCGAGCGATTGGCTTGAACGGGGACCACGACAAGGGCGCAGAACAGGAAGACCGCGTGCAGCGCAAAGAAAAGGGTCGTCCCGCTGCCGGCCAGCTCCTGCGGATCCTCGACGTTCAGATTGGAAAGTACCGCCGTCGAGACGACCGTGGCAATCGCGAGCACCATGATGAACGAACTGCGGAAGGATTTGCCGCGTACTGCCTGGCGGACCTCCTTGACGAGCACCGGATTAAGCCGGTCGATTCGTACGGAATTGCTCATTGCAGACGACCCTCTGTGAAGCTGAGGAAGAGCTCTTCCAAGTCGATGCGGTGCCAACGGAATTCAATCGGGCGCAAATCAAGCTTGACCAACTCGGCAAGCAAGTTGGCGATGTCGTCTTCGGTGCCCGTGAACTCAACGATGAAGTTTTCGGCGTCTTCGCGCACATTCAAAACGTGCGCTTGTTCGGCAAGTGCCACGTGCACGGCGCGCGAATCCGCAAGGCAGCGCAAGAACAACATCTCGTGCTGGGAAAGGTCAGATTGCAATTCCTTGACCTTGCCTTCGCGAATCAAGCGGCCGCCTTCGATAACCACCACGCCGTCACAGGTCTCCGAGAGCTCCGACAGGATATGACTCGAGATCAGAACCGCTTTGCCCTGATCAGCCAGCGCGCGAATCAGCTCGCGAAACTCGACTCGTGCGCGTGGATCCAAACCGGAGGCAGGCTCGTCGAGGATCAGCAGCTGAGGGTCATGCAGCAAAGTCTTCGCGAGGCAAAGGCGCTGGCTCATACCCTTCGACAGGCTGTCCATCATGCGATCCATCAGGTGCCCGAGCTCGGTGAACTCGGCGACGGAGGCAATGCGTTGGGTGCGCGCTTCCCCGCGCAAGCCGGAGGCGCGGGCAAAGAAGTCGAGGTATTCCTCGATGCTGGTGTCGGCGTAGGTGCCCAGGGTGTCGGGCATAAAGCCGATGCGCTCGCGGGCGTAATCGGGGAAGGCCAGCACCGAGCGGCCATCGACGAGGACATCTCCTTGGGTCGGCAGGTCAAGCGTTGCACAGATGCGCATCGTGGTCGTCTTGCCGGCGCCGTTCGGGCCAATGAAGCCCCAGATCTCGCCCGGTTCGACGCGAAAACTGACATCGCGCACCGCGGTGAAGTTGCCAAAGCGACGACTCAAGCCGCGCACTTCTAAGAGAGGAGCACTCAATTGCTTTCCTCCAAGAGCCCGAGAATCAGATGCACCGCGTGTTCTTCCTTGCGGCTGATGCCACCGTCGGGCAGGAATGGTGACTCATCGACTTCCGCCATCCAGGAGCGCGGCGGAAGGATCGCGGGCAGGTGCCGCAGCTGTTGAGCATTCAAGCCGATGCCAGGGTCATCGACCAGGGTCAAACCCGAGTGAATCTCAATCGGATCGCCATGGGCGATCTCGCGAAGGCGCACATCAAACAACTTGTCCGTGGCGAGCATGCGCACGCGTTGGCCGGGTTCGATTTCGGCTTCAGCGTCTTCGGGTTCGAAGCTATTCCCCTGGGCGTCGACCAGGCGCAACTTGTTCAGGGCGACATCAAGGTCATTGATGACGAAGAGCGCATCGCCTTCATATTCCAAGCGCAAGCCCGATCGTGCGGTGGTCTGTGCGACCAATGCGCTCGAGGTCGGGATGCGAGTCGGAAGAAAGGCGCCGCCGATTCGTGCGCCGTCGTTCAAGTCGACGGAAAAGCTCGCGTCGCCCATTGAGTTGGCAACCATCGGGGATGGCACGAGCAGCGCTTCGGCGCCAAAGCGCTGGCGCTGCGCGAACAAAGATCCACTGAAGCTGGTGCGCGCTGCAATCGTGCTGGCAGTCCGTCGGCCTTGATCCAGCCAAGTCACGCTTTGCACACTTTCGCGCACGCCGAGGCCTTGGCTCAGCAAGCTGAACACGAGGACTAAGATCGCAAAGCCGATTCCAAGCAGAGGTGTCGTTTGCAGAAAGCGCCAGGGCTTGGCGTTGCGCTTCTTCATTTGGCCGAATTGAATCGGGCCGAGGATCAGCGCGACCGCGATCAAGACGATCGTGAGCAGCGAGAGTGGTGGAAGGCCAACGCCGGGCAGAGCCGGTGGCAGGACCAAGAAGACATCGGGAAAGACGCCGCCCGGGAGTGCGCCAAGCTCGTTCAGATCCGCTCCATCGCGGAAGCTTCCGGCGGGATAGATGCCAATCCGACCAAAGCCTTGGCGATATACCTCGGCATCCTGCGAGGGAAGTCGCATGCGCTTTTGAAGCTGCACGCCGGCGCTGTTGAGCAAGTCTATTGCGCGCTCCGGCCGCGAACCGAAGAAGGCCAAACCGCCGCCAAGCGAGGTCCATTGAATCAGTGCTTCCATGGCGGCGCGATCCGGAAGCGGTGCATCCAAATCGATCGCGACGGCGGTCAGGGTGGAATAAGCCCGCCAATCAGGAATCAAGTCTTCGGCGACGACGCCGGTCGCCGTGGTGCTCAAGCTGGCACCGGAACTACGTAATCCTGACGCGGAGTTTCTCCCTTGCGAGGAATGGATGGTCTGTGATTGGAAGCTCTTGACCTGATCCCAACCCGCCGCGGTCACGACGAGAATGGGTGCTGCACTGCGATTGGAACTGCCACTTTCGACGCGATGAACTTCTTGGCGTGAGAGGCCGTCGGGGCCCTGCATGCGCATGGCAATCGCCTCACCAAAGCGATGGCCAAAGTAGGGCAAGTAGAAATCGATCGATTGTTCTTCGCCAGCCTCGAGTTGCACGTTGAGCGTACTTTCTGACTTGATGTCCCAGTCGTTTCCTGTTTGAAAGATGATGTCTCGCTGCAGGGACCGGTTGGTCAGGTTGGTGACGACTAACTGGATCGGTGCCCAGCCCGGACGCATCGCGCGCGGCAAGGGCACCGTGGCGCTGACCTGCAGATCGTCGTCGGCCATTTGCACCGCGCTGGATTGCGCGTGCAGCGGGGAAGGCGCAGCGCCGGCCGCGAAGCAAACCAGCCATGCGCAGAGCAGATTGCGCAAGAGTGGGCTACGCATCTGCATCGACGACTTCGTTTGGCAACGGTTCCTCGAGTTCATGCACCGCCGACAGCAAGTCTTCGACGACTCGGCTTGGCGTGATGCCATCGAGGCGCGCGCGGTAATCCAAGACCAAGCGGTGCACCAGCGCCGGGCGCGCGACGCGTTTGACGTCGTCGAAGCCCACCGTGGGCTTGCCGCTGAGCAGAGCGTCCACCCGTGCCGCTTCAGCGATCGCGATCGCCGCACGCGGCGAGGCGCCATAGCGCACATATTCCTTGATGGTGTTGGGTGCCTCGGCAGCACTCGCGTGCGTGGCGGCACAGAGCCGTCCGATGTAGGTCGCGACCGCTTCGGGTAGATGCACACGCCCGGCGCGGTCGTGGAATGCTTGGAACTCGGCGAGGCCGGCGACCGGAGTCGGTTCGGGCGGCTTGCCGTGGCGTCGCGACTGGATGATCTCGGTGAGGATTCCGGCGCCGACCGGTTCAACCAAGACCTGGAACAGGAAGCGGTCGAGCTGCGCTTCAGGAAGGGGGTACGTGCCTTCCATTTCGATCGGGTTCTGCGTGGCGAGCACGAAGAAGGGCCGCGGCAGATCCCGCGTTTCGCCGAGCACCGTGACGCGCGCTTCCGCCATCGCTTCCAGCAATGCCGATTGCGTCTTCGGCGAGGCGCGGTTGATTTCGTCGGCCAGCAGCACGTTGCAGAAGATCGGGCCGGCTCGGAAGACGAAGTCTTTGCCGTTCTCGGTGTCTTGCAAGACATGGCCACCGGTGATGTCACCTGGCAGCAAGTCGGGCGTGAACTGCACACGATTGAACTCAAGCGAAAGCAGGCGTGCCAGACCCTTGACGAGTTCGGTCTTGCCGAGCCCGGGCAGGCCTTCGAGCAGCACGTGGCCGCCGGCAAGGGCCGCAGTGACGACCGCGCGAATCAACTCGTCCTGGCCGAGAATGATCTTGCCGAGGCTGTCGAGCAGCTTCTCGCCGATCTCGCGGCACTCTTGGATTTCGGCTTCGGTGAGAGGGGGCGGCGTGTCAGTCATCGGGGTCGAAATCGCGGCTTAGCAAGCAGCGTAACAAGGCGGCAGAAGGCTACTTATCGCCTTCGCCGCGTTGGAAAAAGCGCTGCACCGCCTTGCGATGCTCGGGGCTCATGCGGCGTTTCCAAACGGCCTCACCGGTAGCGCCGACAGCGCCGCCAGCTTGCTGACCTTCGGCCGTCGCGTTGATCTCGGGAGCGAGTTGGCTGAAGCCAAGCAGCTGCATGGCGGACTCGGGACTATCCGGTGCGGGAAGGCCCTCGGAGGTCATTTGCTCGCGTAGGTCAGGGGTTTCTTCGCCCCAAGTCAGCGGCACGGAGCCTGGGCCGCGGGTAATGCCCGCGCCGGATCCTGGGATGGGCACATTTCCGAGGCCCTGGCCTTCGCCTTGGCCCCGACCGGCGCCCATGCCGAAGGGATGTTCTGCGCAACCTGCGCAGTCGCCGTCGCCACTTCAAGTGCCGCCGGGCTGTTGCTCTTGCAACTTCTTGAGGTACTCGGCGAGTTCCTCGGCGCTCGGCATCTTGGCCGATTTCCCGGATGGGTTGAGCAGGCCCTTTTCTGCCATCTCGGCAAGCTTCTTGAGCGCAGCTTCGTTCAAGCCCTTGGCCAGCGCTTCGGCCAGCTTGGCGAGATCCTCCGGGCTGAGGCCGAGCTCGCCCGCTGTCTTGCCGAGTTCCGCCATGCGCCCGGCTTCGGCAAGTTTGGCCAAAGCTTCAATGGCCTCTTGGGAGAGTCCAAGCTCGGAGAGTTGCTGCTGCAACTCATTGCTGAGCTGATCTTTCGGCATCAGGCCCTGCTCCTGCGCTTTCTCCATCAGATCGCCGAGCGAGTCCATCGCGTCCTCGCGGACTTCCGGGTCCGGGTCAGCAGCCCCTTGGCTGGCCTCCGAGGACTGGCGCACGACTTCTTCCATGTCCGATGCCGCACTTTCTGCGGCTTCGTCCAGGCGTGCCTCGAGAGCGTCAAGCGCCTCGCGCATGGCCTCGCCGGTCGGGCGTGGCTCTTCACTGCTGCCGCGTAGGGTCTCGATGTTTTGCTCGAGTTCCTCCTTCAGCTCGTCTTCGAGCTCAAGAGTCTCTTCCAGCGTCGCGGCCAGTTCTTCAAGTTCGGCCAGCCGCGCTTCGGCAAATAACTCGGGTGCGCCCTGC
>JBDQJC010000043.1:0-28051 GCA_040264055.1 Planctomycetota bacterium | reverse complement strand
GAGCTTCGCCTTGTCCGCGGCCCATGCCGATCGGCTTTTACCGCCGCTAGTCTTTGACTTCGTAGTCGGCGTCGACGACTTCCTGATCCCCGGCGGAATCACCCGCCGAAGCATCCGGCGCGGGGCCCGTTGCTTGCTCCGAGGCAGCTGCGTACAGCTTCTCGCCGAGCTTGCTCAGATGTGCCTGCAGATCATCCGAGGCCGTGGTGATGGCTTCGAGGTCGATGCCTTGCAAGGCCTCCTCGACGGTGCCGATCTTGGCTTCCACTTCCTCTTTGTCGCTGCCGTCGAGCTTGTCTTCGTGCTCGCTGATCAGCTTGCGCGCTTGGTGGACCACCTGATCGGCGGTGTTGCGCTTCTCGGCGACGGTCTTGGCCTGCTCATCTTGCTCGGCGAACTTCTCGGCCTCTTCCTTCATGCGATTGATGTCATCCTCGGAGAGTCCCGAGTTCTGCTCGATGCGCACGTTTTGCTCGGTGCCGGTCGCTTGGTCCTTGGCACGAACATTCAAGATGCCGTCGGCGTCGATATCGAATTCGACCTCGACCTGCGGCACGCCGCGCGGAGCCGCCGGGATTCCTTCGAGCTTGAAGTTCGAGAGCAAACGGTTGCCCTCGGCCATTTGACGCTCGCCTTGGTAGACCTTCACATCGACCGCTGGCTGGTTATCCGAAGCCGTGGTGAAAGTTTCCTTCTTCGAAGTCGGGATGGTGGTGTTGCGCGGGATCATGACCGTCATCACGCCGCCCATCGTCTCGATGCCGAGCGAAAGCGGGGTGACATCAAGCAGGACGAGATCGCTCTCGAGATCGCCCGACAGCTGTCCGCCTTGAATCGCGGCGCCCATGGCCACCACTTCATCTGGGTTCACCGACTTGTTGGCCTCTTTGCCAAAGACCTCTTTGACGATTTCCTGCACTTTCGGGATGCGGGTCGAACCACCGACCAGAATGACCTCGGCGATGTCGGCAGGCTTCAGGCCTGCGTCCTTCAGCGCATTCACGCAGGGCACCTTGGTGCGTTGGAAGAGATCCGAGCAAAGCGACTCGAACTTGGCGCGCGACAGCGTCTGCATCAAGTGCTTCGGGCCGGTTTGGTCTGCGGTGATAAACGGCAGGTTGATCTGCGTTTCGTTGCCCGAAGACAACTCACACTTGGCCTTCTCACAAGCTTCTTTCAAACGCTGGAGTGCCATCGGATCCTTGCGCAAGTCGATCGTGTTCTCGCGCTGGAACTCGTCTGCGACCCAATCGATCAGGGTCTCGTCAAAGTCGTCACCACCCAGGTGGGTGTCGCCGTTGGTCGACAGCACCTCGAAGACGCCTTCGCCAATGTCGAGGATCGACACGTCGAAAGTACCGCCACCCAGGTCGAAGACTGCGATGCGGCCCGACTTGTCCTTGTCCAGGCCATAGGCCAAGGCTGCCGCAGTCGGCTCGTTGATGATGCGCTTGACTTCCAGCCCGGCGATCTTGCCAGCGTCTTTGGTCGCTTGGCGCTGCGAGTCGTTGAAGTAGGCCGGGACCGTAATCACCGCTTCGGTGACTTTGGTGCCGAGATAGTCCTCCGCGCACTCCTTGAGATAGCCCAAGACGTAGGAGCTAATTTCAGGAGGAGTGAAGGACTTGTCGCGGACTGAGATCTTCACCAACTCGGTCGCCGCGCCCTCGACCGTGTAAGGCACCATGCGTTCTTCCGAACCAACTTCCTCGTGGCGGCGCCCCATAAAGCGCTTCACTGAGAAAATGGTGTTCTGCGGATTGGTGACCGCTTGACGCTTCGCCGGTCCGCCGACGAGTCGCTGTCCATTTTCCTGAAATGCGACCACCGAAGGGGTGGTGCGATTGCCTTCCTTGTTTGGGATGACCTTCGCTTCCCCGCCCTCGAGGACGGCGACTACGCTGTTGGTCGTACCCAGGTCAATTCCGATGATCTTGCCCATGTTTCTGCAGCCACTTGGCTGGTCCTCGAAAGGGCAACTTGCGTGCCAAGACTTTTCTGCCGATATGGCAGGCACCGAAGCTCTTTTGGCAAAGGTATTTACTGCAGATCGTATTCCTTGATCTTGCGATAGAGGGTGCGCTCCCCCATGCCGAGCTGCTCGGCCGCTTTTTGGCGGTTGCCCTGGCAGGCGGCAAGGGTCTGCCGAATCAGCTCCGCTTCGACATCGCGGAGCGTCTTGCCCGCAAGTTGCGGCGAGGCTCGATCGGGCTCGACTTCCCCCGCCGCTGTGACGGGCGGCGCGCTGGCAGCTGACGGAGTCGTTTCGCTCGCCGTGGCCTTCGGGTTGGCGCCCGACGGCAAGAGTCGTGCCCCTCCAGGCGCTTGGCTGACCTCGTTGCGCCGTTCACTTTGGCGCAGCCCGGCGGGCAAATCGTCCGGGCCGAGCTCGCCGTCGCGATCGAGCACAACCATCGTCTCGATGGCATTGCGCAACTCGCGTACATTGCCCGGCCAGCGATGATTGCGAAAACGCTCGGTGACAGCGTCGTGAATCCCGTCGACCTGCTTCTTGTGTTTTTCCGCAAAGTCGCGACGGAAGGCATCACTGAGCAGCGGGATATCTTCGAGTCGATCGCGTAGCGGCGGAAGCTCGATCGCGACGACCGCCAGACGGTAGTAGAGGTCTTGGCGAAAGCGCCCCTCTTGCACCCGATTCAGCAAGTCCAAATTGGTCGCAGCAATGATGCGCACATCGACCTCTTCGGATTCATCCGCGCCGACCGGCGTGACGCGGCCCTCTTCAAGGACCCGCAGCAGTTTTGCTTGGGTCGAAAGTGGCATGTCGCCAATCTCATCCAAGAACAGCGTGCCACCGTGCGCGTAGCGAAACTTGCCTTCCTTGGCGGCATGCGCGCCCGTGAAAGCACCCTTCACATGGCCAAATAGCTCGGACTCGATCAGGGTGTCACTGAGGGCTGCACAATTGATCGCGACGAAGCGGCGCTTCGAGCGTGGTGAGAGTCGATGGCAGGCACGCGCAATGAGTTCCTTTCCGGTGCCGGATTCGCCGAGCAGCATCACCGTCGCATCGGTCGGACCCGCTTGCCGCACCATCTCGTAGACCTGCCGAATCGCGGGCGCATTGCCGACCAGGCCTTCAAGGCCAAAGCGGTGATCGAGTTCGGCGCGCAAGGCTTGGTTGTCCTCAGCCAGCTTGCGCTTTTCTAGCTCGCGAGCCACGCGGGCACGCAATTCTGCGGCGTTCACGGGCTTGGTGAGATAGTCGGCCGCGCCCTCGCGCATGGCCGAGACTGCGGTCTCGACCGAAGCGTGGCCGGTGATCAAGAACACCGAGAGCTCGGGCAACATGCGACGCGCCTCGCGCAGCAACTCTAAGCCGTCTCGTTCGCCCAGAATCAGGTCTGTCAGGACGACGTCAAAACTACGCGCGCGCAAGCGATCCAAGGCAGCCTCGGTCGAATCCGCTAGTTCCACCTCATATCCTTCACTCTCTAGCACAGCTTCAAGAGCTTCGGCATGTGGTTTGTCGTCTTCGACTACCAGAATGCGCGCGGCGGAACTCATCGAGGCAGATTCTACGCCTGCGCGGCAACGCTGCCGGCGCGAGGCAGCCGGAGCATGACGCGTGTGCCATGTCCTGGCGCACTCTGAATCTCGACTTGCCCGTCGTGGGCCTCGATGACTCGCTTGACCAGAGCCAGTCCCAGGCCACTGCCGCCCTTCTTCGTGCTGTAGTAGACCTCAAACGCGCGCGCGAGCGTCTCCGTGTCCATGCCTGGGCCGTCATCCACGATTTCGAGAATCTCGCCAAAGCCGCCTGCACTATCCGGGCGGGTAATCACAGTGATCCGGCCATGCCCGCGCGGGGTCATCGCCTGTCGCGCATTGATTAAGAGATTCAGAATGACCTGCTTGATCCGTGCAGGATCCAGTTGCAAGAGCGGCAGGTTCGCGTCCAAAAAGGTCTCGATTTCGATTCCCCTGGCTTCGGCCTCGGGGCGCAGAAACGCGACCACCTGCTCGATTAAGGCATTCAGCGAGGTCGGTTCACGCTCCAGTTCACCGGTGCGCGCAAAACGCAGAAAGTCCTCCAGAATGTCATTCAATCGCGAGACTTCTTTTTCGATCGTATTCAAGGAACGCACGCTGCGATGCGCCAACGCGGACTCTTCCGCCTGCCATTGCTCGCGCAGCAGGGCTAGGTGCATGCCCAAGGTCGACAGTGGATTCTTGAGCTCATGCGCCAAGCCACCTGCCAACCGCGATAGCCATTCGGGGTCGACGCCAGGGCTGACGGGATCGCTTGCGGACACGCTTCTAGAATAGCTCGCTCGCCATGGACGCACTTGCTCCCCTCGACCCCGCTGCTCCCCAGGATGCCGCACGCATGCGGCGGCATCTCGCGGCCGGGGGTCTCGCGCTTTTGCCCACGGATACCTTGCCGGGGCTCGCGGTCGATATCCGCACGCAAGACGCGGCGCGGCGGCTGGCCGAAGCGAAGGGATCGCCCGCAGGGCGTCCATTTTCGCTGCATCTACGCGATCTCGCCGAACTGCGGGCCTTGGTCCCGGCGCCACCTCCTGGCCTCGCGACTTGGCTCCCGCAAGTTCTGCCGGGCCCCTGGACCGTGCTTTTACCGCGCTCCTGGGTGGCCCTTCCCAACGACTGGCATTGGCCATGGGAATTGGTCGGTCTGCGCCTACCTGGCGGCCCCGCGTGGGCAGCTTGGGGCCGGCAACTCGAGGCACCGGTACTCATGAGCAGCGTCAATCAGGCTGGAGACGCTCCCTTGCAGGGCGCGCAGCTCACAGCTTGGTGTGCCGAACGCCCCAACATCCTGCTTGGTCTCGCGCCGGCGCAGGTGACGCAAGGCGCGGCCTCGACCATTGTTGCGTTTGACCCGCTGCCGCGGATTGTGCGCGATGAGGCCGAGCGAGGCGAGTCGCTTCCGCTACCTGGGCTGCGGGTGCTCTGCGTTTGCACCGGCAACACATGTCGTTCGCCGCTCGCCGAGGCGCTGTTGAAACAAGAACTCGCCGCTGCCTGGGGCGTGCGGCTCGACCAGCTTCCGGAACTTGGTTGGCAGATCGCTTCCGCGGGCACGATGGGCTTCGGTGGCTGCCCGATTAGTGACGGATCGCGACAAGTCGCAGCCGAAATCGGCATCGATTTGAGCGAACACCAAAGCGCTGCGCTCGAGGATCGGCTCGGCGAAGGAGTCGACTTGGTGCTGGGAATGACCGACTCGCACCTCGCGGTTTTGCCCGCCGGCTTGCGCGCCGAGCTCTTCGATCCACACGGTCGCTCGGTCCCCGATCCGTACGGTGCTCCGGTCGAAATCTACCGTCGCACTTTGGCTGCCTTACAGGAAGCTGCGGCCGCGCGCGTGCAAGCGCTTAGCGCCTGGCCGGAATGCGGTCAAAGTTCTGTAACAGGCTCGGTCTAGGACCAGCAAGCGACCGCTTCTTCGCCCGTCTTCACGCGCAACAAACGTGCCCGGAAATCGGCCGAACCCAAACGCCGCGCGACCTCTGTAAGTGTTGACAGGTGCAGGACTTTCTCTTGTTTTGGCACGAGCAAGAGGATGACGATTTCGGCAGGTTTCCCGTCGACTGTTTGGAACTCCAAACCGTCCGGAATTAGGCCCATCGCAACCTTGAGACATTGCAAATCGTCGAGCGCTGCATGCGGTACCGCGATACCGTGTTCCATACCGGTCGAGACCGATTTCTCGCGTTCGACCAGGGCCGTCTTCGCCGCCCCTTCCATGCTTGCATCCAAGCTCCCGCTGGACACTAATCGTTCGACCATCAGGTCAATCAGCTCCCATTTGTTGCTGACCTGGGGAGCCAGAAGAACGTCAGCGGAAGTCAGGTGTTCGACGAGGGCCAAGGGGTTGACAAATTGGGTCCTGGGACGGCTGACAGATTACCCGTCTCGCCCACATAAATCCTGCAAACTTGGGGCTTTGAGATCGATCCCCGCCAGTCGTAGACTTTCGATTCCGGGGCCGTCCAGGCCCGTCCGGAGAGGACACCGCGCATGCTGCTGACCGTTTCCATTTTGAGCACCCTTGTTTGGGCGCCTCTTGCCGTTCCCGCCGCCCCTGCCATGCAGGATCCGGTCGAGACCGAAATCGGTGTCCCTGAAGGGGTCACGGAACAAGACGGCGAGTACATCTGGCTTCGCTTCAGTGAGGTCGAGGGGCAACAGCTCCGCTACGACCAGCTGATCAAGCTTTGCCAGAAACTGACCGGCAAGAACTTCACGATCGATGCCGAGAACTCGGCGGTCAAGACTCGACTGGAAAACCCGGTCATTCTTTATGGTCCCAAACGGATCAAGACCAACGAGTTTTACGCCTTCTTCCAGACCTTGATGAAGATCAATGGCTTGGTTTGCGTGCAGCAAGGATCTGGCGACCTGTCGATCATCATGATCACGGCCGACAAGATCTCGGGCACTGCAGTCAATCCCACGGTGACGGCCAACACGATTCTGGTCGAACCAGATGACACCGAGGATTTCGCCGATCAACCGGGCACCTACATCGCGACGGTCGTCAAGTTGGACTTTGTTGATCCAGGCGGCATTTCGGTCGCGCTTGGCAAGTTGCTTGGCGCGAACGCGCAATCGACGGTGCAGGCACTTACCACCGATAACGCCTTGATGATTCAGGGCTATGGGCCAGTGGTCGCGTCCACGGTGCGCTTTGTGCGGTATCTCGACGTTAAGCCCGAGACCGAATCGGCTGTGTTCCGCAAAGTCGCGCTGCAAGAAGCGAGCGCCGAAGAGATGGCGGAACTGCTGACTGAGATCGTCGACGAGCTCGCAGCAAGCTCCGATGGCGGACAACGCAATGTCAGCTCTCGCACCCGCAACAACAATCAAAGCGTTACCCAAGATCCGATTGAAACGCGCATTCTGGCCAGCACGCGGGACAACTCGCTGATCATTACTGCCAGTCAAGAAAACCTCGATCGAATCCTCGACTTGATCGCCGAACTCGATACGCGGGTCGATGTACCCGAGTCGAACCTGCACCTTTATGTGTTGCAGCACATTCCGGTGCAAGACCTCGATGAGCCCCTGCAAGACTTCCTCCAGCGTGCCGACGCGGCCGAACAGGAAGCGCAGCAATCGGGCGGCAGCACGATTAATACGCGCGAGCAGGACATCGTCGTCGAAATGCAGGAAACGACCAACTCACTGTTGGTCTCGGCGACCCGGACTAAGTGGGCCGAGTTGAAGTTGCTCCTCGATCGCCTCGATCAGCCGCAACCGCAAGTGTTGATCGAAACCGCGCTGATCGAGATCTCCGAGAGCTTCGGCCGCGACATTGGATTCGAATGGGCCAACTCGGAAGTGCCGGCCGATGGTGTGTTGCGCGGTAGTGTTACGACCAACAGCGGGCTTTCTTCGCCAGACGGTAACGGCGACCGCACGGTCGACATCTTCCAGTCGGGGATCACGGCCGGAATCTTGGACGGTCAAGGCAATGGCGAGTTCGCGATTCCGTTCTTGCTGCGTGCCGCGCAGAACTCGCAAGACGCCAACGTGCTCTCCAAGCCTTCGGTCTTGGTAAGCAACAACAAAGGCGCTCGCGTCACGAGTACCGACCAGATTCCCTACACCGTGACGACGCAGGGGCAGGTTGGCTTCCAAGAGAGTGTCGAGTTTGCGGATGCCGGTATCACGCTGAACATCACGCCTTCGATCTCGAGCTCAAACTTCTTGCGCCTTTCGATCTCCTTGGAGGTCTCCACCTTTAGTGGTGACGCGGTGGGCAACCAGCCTCCGCCTGTCAGTGAGCGCACCATTGACACCGAAGTCTTGGTGCCGGATGGAGCCACCATGTGGATCGGCGGTATCGTGCGCGACGACAAGTTGAGCAGCCGTTCTGGAATCCCCTTCCTGAGCGACATTCCCATTTTTGGCATCCTGTTTGGTCAGGATTCGAACAGCAACAGCAAGACGACGCTGTTCTTCTTCTGCACGCCGCGCATCATTAATGAGTTCGCCGAGCTGCAGGCAGAATCGGAAGCTGCCAAAGCGATTGCCGCCGAAACGATCGGCCTCGATCGCCTACGCCAGGTCGACCCGAACTACGCCCGCGAGACGCCGGCCGATGTCATCTTGAACGGCGAGGATCGCCGCATGCTCGAGCCGGGTTCGTTTAATGCCCCGACCTTGGTTTCACCGAATGGGGAACAGGATCCGAATGCATCCAACGTGGTCGAGGAAATTGACCCTCTGACGCTCTCCGAGCCAGTTCGCCGCAACGGCGAGCCGGCCGCCGAACCTGCTTCCGCGACGAACCAAGAGCCCAGCCAGCCCAAGTGACCCATCCCGAGACGCCGACCGCCGCGCCGGCGGACATCATTGAACTCCTGCATGCCGAGACCGGCATGGAGGAAACTGAACTGAAGAAGCTCCGCGATCAAGCGGCTGCGACGGGCACCAGTTTTGACCGTCTGCTGCTGAATCGCGGCGTCGACGAAGAAAAGCTACTGAAGGCTTTCGCGGTCGATCTTGAACTGGAGTATTGGGAATCGCTCGAGGGCACGCAGGTTCCGCGTGGCTTTGTCGAAATCGTGCCGCTGTCCTTGGCACGCGCCTACGACATGATTGCGGTGGGCACGCACGGCAAGCGTCTGCTGGTCGCCACGGCCCACCCACTCGACCTGCGTGCTCAAGACGACTTGGCCTCGCTGGTGCCCGAGGGCGTGGACTTCGTGCTGGCTCCGCGCGGCGAAATCCTCGAACTGCTCAACCGGGCCTTCCGCCACAAGGCGGATGGTGTGGAATCGGCGCTGGAGGATCTGGAAGACACCGACATTGCGTCGCTGGCCGCCGAGCTGGAAGAAAGTGAAGACCTGCTTGATGTCGCCAATAAGGCGCCGATTATCAAGCTCGTCAACTCAATCTTATTCCAGTCCTTGAAGCTGCGCGCTTCGGATATTCATTTCCAACCGTACACCGACCGCTTGCAGATTCGTTTCCGCATTGACGGCATTCTGTACGCCATGGAAACGGTGCCGAAAGCCGCTCAAGAGGCCGTGCTTTCGAGGATCAAGGTCATGGGCAAGATGGACATCGCCGAGCGACGTCTACCTCAGGATGGCCGTGCCTCGATTCGCATTGGCGATGGCGAAGTCGACGTGCGGATCTCGGTCGTGCCCACCGCGAACGGCGAACGCGCTGTTCTGCGTTTGCTGGACAAGACTGCCGGAGTTTTTGCACTCGAGGAGATCGGACTCGACGAACAAAACCTCAAAACGCTGCGGCATTACATCAGCTACCCGCACGGCATCATCTTGGTCACTGGCCCGACCGGTTCGGGCAAGACGACCACGCTGTATGGCTCGCTGACCGAGATTTCGACCGGCGAGAAGAACATTTTGACCATTGAAGATCCGGTTGAGTACCAACTCGACGGCATCTCGCAGGTTCAGGTCAACGTCAAGAAAGGCCTGACCTTCCCGGCCGGCTTGCGCTCTTTTTTGCGTCAAGACCCGGATGTCATGATGGTCGGTGAGATCCGCGACCTCGACACCTGTGAAATCGCGATTCGTGCAGCGATCACGGGTCACTTGGTGTTCTCGACGGTACACACCAACGACGCTCCTTCGACGGTCACGCGTTTGATCGACCTCGGCGTCGAGCCTTACTTGGTGTCCTCGTCGCTGGTCCTCGTCGTGGCTCAACGCCTGGTCCGCAAACTGTGCAGCAGTTGCAAGAGCTGGCGGAAACCGACCGATTCCGAAATCGCAACTCTGCGTGATCTCGGCCTCGATCCCGGCGAGCTCAAGGATGGCATGATTGCTCATTCGCCCGGTTGCGATGACTGCTTCCAGTCCGGCCATCAAGGCCGTACCGCGATCTACGAGTTGTTGCCGATGTCCGAAGACATCCGCTCCTTGGTCATGCGCCAAGCTCCTGCCAGTGAACTGAAGCGCAAGGCGGTGGAAGAAGGCATGCGCACCTTGCGCATGGACGGCATGGCGAAAGTTGTTCAAGGAATGACTTCGCCGGAAGAAATCATGCGTGTCACCCAACTCGACGTCTAACGGAGACTTTCGTGCCCGTCTTCGATTGGAAAGGCTACAACCCGAAAGGGAAGACCGTGACCGGCGTCATCGACGCCGATTCACCGCGTGATGCCCGCGTAAAGTTGCGCCGTGACAAGATCATGGTCACGCAAGTCAAGCCGGTGAAGGGCTCTGCAGGAGCTCTGCACAACACGAAGAAGAAGAGCAAAGTTAAGCTCAGCAAGGGCGCACTGTTCTCTGCCGAGCTGCAGGAGAAACTGAAGAAAGCCCGGGGTCGTGATGGCGGCGGAGCCAAGTCGAAGAAACGACTCGATGAAGTCGGCACCTTCACGCGTCAATTGTCGACGCTCTCGCGCGCCAACATTCCGATCACCGAAGCGCTGCGCGCGATCATTGAGCAAACCGACAACAAACGGATTGGCGTGGTGTATCGCGACATCCGTGAACGCATCTCGCAAGGCGCGAATACGGCCGACGCGCTGGCTGCGCACCCGGACTACTTCGATGAACTTTATGTGTCGATGGTCCGCGCGGGCGAAGCCGCGGGTCGACTCGATGAAGTGCTAGAACGCCTTTCGGTCTTCTTGGTCGAGCAGGCACGCGTGCGCAACAAGGTCGCCTCGGCTCTTGCCTACCCGATGATCATGCTGCTGGTCGGCTTGCTGATCGTCTCGGTCTTGATGGTCGCCGTGGTTCCCAAGATCACCCAGATGATCAAAGGCCGTGGCCAAGAGCTACCCTGGGCGACCCAATTTCTGCAAAACGTCGCCGACTTCCTGGTCGGCTGGTGGTGGCTGTTGTTGCTGGCCTGCGTTTTCATCGCACTGCTCTTCAACCTCTACTACTCGAGCGAAAAGGGCCGATTGAAGATCGACTCGAAAATGCTCAAGACCCCAGTTTTGGGCGATATGCTCGCAAAGCAGGCGCTTTCGCGCTTTGCCCAAACCTTCGCCACCTTGCTGCGTTCGGGCGTTCCGGTCGTGCGCTGCCTGGAGGTGACCAAGACGGTGCTCGGCAATCGCTTGCTCGAAAACACCATCGATGGCGTCCGCGAGAAGATTCTCGAAGGCGCTGACATTGCTACTCCGATCAAGCAATCCGGCGTATTCCCCCCCTTGGTGGGATACATGATTGCGGTCGGCGAGCAATCTGGCGAACTCGATTCCATGATGGTCCAGGTAGGCGAGTCCTATCAGGAAGAAGTCGAGATCGCGACCAACCGATTCACCTCGCTGATCGAGCCTGTCATCATTTTGTTTCTTGCCGGACTGGTTGGTTTCATTGTGATGGCGATTCTGCTGCCGATCATGCAGATGTCTCAATCTTTCGGCTCCTAGCCGAACTCGTACACCTCGGCCTTGGAGTCGAGCCCAATCATGAAGAAGATGCAACGCCTTTCCGCCGGCAAGAAAGCTGGCTTCACCCTGATCGAGATCATGGCCGTTGTGCTGATCATCGGTCTGCTGATCGCCACGGTAGGCGGTCCGATCGCTCGCGCACTGTTCACGGGAACTGAAACGCGCGTCAAAGCCGACATCAAGTCGCTCGAAACCTCGATCCAGCTCTACAAGGCGGATTTCCGCAAGTATCCGGACGGGCTCGAAGATTTGACCAACCCCGAGCGCGGCCCAGCCTTCCTCGACGTGCTACCGCTCGATCCTTGGGGCAATGAGTATTACTACGAGTCGCCGCAAACGGGCGATGAGTATGTGATTGGCACTTACGGTCGCGACGGTGGTCCGGGTGGTGAAGGCGAGGATGCCGACATCACGAACCTGACCCTGAAGGAGCGTAACTAGCGCGATTCCGGTGCAGGGGCGAACCCCGAACCGCCAGAGTGGCTTCACTCTGATCGAGATCATGGCCGTGGTCTTGCTGCTCGGGCTCATGATGAGCGGGGTCTCGATTGCACTCGATCGCTTTGTGCCGGGACAGCAAATCGACGGGGAAGCTCGGCAACTGCTGTCTCAGCTTGATTTGGCACGCAGTGGCGCGATTGCGGCCGGGCGTCCCTATCGCGTCGTGGTCGACCTCGACGAGCATCAGTACTGGGTCTATACGCCCTACGATGTCGACGGCCGCATCGCCAAAACCCGGGAAGAGCAGGTGCCGATTGACCGCTTCGTACTCGAATCAGGGGTGCGTTTTGGCGGCGTTCTGACACCAGGCAGCGCGGGCCAACTGACCACCGAAGGAAAGGTCGAGTTTGTCTTCCCTTCTTCCGGGGTAAGCACCGACGTCATCTTGTACTTGTCGAGCGACGCCGGAGAGCTTTACGACAAGACGCTCTTTTTGGGAGGCTTGACGGGTCGTACCAGCATCACCGACGGTCACCAAACTCCGGGCACCGTGCGTGACGAGGATTTCGATGCCTAGGCGCGCACAGGGCTTCACGCTCATGGAGGTCATGGCTGCGGTCATGCTAATTGCGATTGCGATGACCACCTTGATGGACCTGCGTAACCGTTCGGTGGGCCGCGCGGCTGACGGCCGCAGCATGTCGGTCGCAGCGCGCTTGTCCTCGCAGCTCTTGCATCGCATTGAAGCCGCGCAGGCACTCGATCTCTTCGATGGGATGAGTGGCGATTTTTCGGAAGAAGGCTTCTCGGACTTCACCTATGTGGTCGCCCTCGGTGACGGCTCCAACTACGCCGAGAACAATCAGATTGACTCTGATTCTCCGGAATGGGCCTGGCGTGACTCTTTGCGTAAGCGCGAAGATGATCGCATGGACGAGGAAGGCGATGACCAACGCCCCGAAAAGACCCGCGTCGTCATCCGCGTCACCTACCCCGGCTTTGATCTGGAACCCGTCGAATACCGACTCGAAGCCATGGTCGATTCTTGGGCGGTGTACCGCGACTTCGAACTCTATCGCGATCTTTGGGACTCGAATAACGAGAAGGCAGACGTGATCCGATGAAGCGCCCTCTCATCAAGACGGGCCAAACGGCCAGCCGACTCGGCTTCACTTTGATGGAGGTGTTGGTTTCGATGTTTATTAGCGCCTTGATCATGACGGCGATCTTCACATCGCTTGAATCCACGCAAAAGGCCGTCGATGCGATTCACAACATCACCTTGACCGAACGCGCCGGTCCGCAATTAGTCGAGATGTTCCGCAAAGACCTGGAACGCCTCGCGGTCTATGACGCCGGCGAATACACCTTGCTGAAGGGCGAGTCAAAGAATCTGCGCGGCGTCGACGCAGACCGCATCAATATGTTGGTGGTCGGGCGCTCGGTTCTGCCGCAGTACAACGCGCTGATCGATCGCATGACCTATGCCCCAATCAATGAAGTGGGCTATTGGGTACGCAACCGCGACGGTTCGGCCGACTTCCTCGAGCTGTATCGGCGCGAGGATTTCCTGGTCGATGATGACATCGAACGAGAAGGCAACTTTTCGATGCTCAACGATCGCATCATCAGCTTCAATCTGCAGTACTACCGCGAACCGGATTACGATCCGGCGCCAGATGACAACTGGGATTCCACCCTGGAAGCCCAGCTCCCCTATTGCATTGAGCTGTTTCTCGAGCTGGAGATTCAGCCCCGCAAGTCGGCCGAGAGCAAACAGATCCTGGGTGCGAATCGCGCCCGCTTGGAGTTTGCTGACTTGATGGTGATCCCCGAGTCGACTCGCTTCCTGTTCCGCAATCGACTCCACCCGGTCATCCCGGGCCTCGACATGGGTGGCTCAAGTGCACCGGCGGCCGACGGCGACACGGGGGAAACTCCGACCGATTCGGAGATCCAAGACATTGGCTCCTCGGCCGGCGTCGGAGTCACCGGCAATCGAGGAACTGGCGGCCGTTAAGAGCCGAGGAATTCGGCGCCGAATCGATCGCGAAGAACTTCCGGGATGCGCACCCGGCCGTCTTCCTGCTGATGATTCTCAAGCAGAGCGATCAACACACGCGGCGAGGCAATGACTGTGTTGTTCAGCGTATGGCAATGCTTCGGCTTACCTTTTGCGTCGCGGTACCGCAAATTCAGCCGGCGGGACTGGAAGTCGTAGAAGCGCGAAGCCGAATGCGTTTCGCCGTATCCGCCACGGCTCGGCATCCAGGTCTCAATATCGAACTTCTGCACTTGCCCCTGACCAAGGTCACCTGTGCACACATTGACCACCCGATACGGGAGTTCCAGCACATCCATCAGATCGGTGGCATTTGCGAGCATGCGATGGTGCTCCTCGATCGACCAAGCTTCGTCGGATGGACCGATCACAACTTGCTCGACCTTCCAAAACTGGTGGACGCGATAAAGACCCTTGGTGTCTTTGCCATAGGTCCCCGCTTCGCGCCGGTAGCAAGGGCTCATGGCGACCCGACGCAGCGGCAGCTGATCGGCCTCCAAGACCTCTCCGGAATGAATCGAGGTGAGCGGGACTTCCGAAGTGCCGACCAATGCGAGATGATCGCGCTCGGCCATGTAGGTCTGTTCCTCGCCTCCGGGGAAGTAGCCGGTGCCTTCCATGCAGGCATAGTTCACCAGCGTCGGGACCGAAACCGGCTCGAAGCCACGCAGCACCATGTGGTCGAGAGCAAACTGGAGCACCACCTGCTCAAGCCGGGCCAATTGGCCCAGCAGCAGGTAGTTGCGCGAGCCGGCAAGTTTGACCCCACGCGGGATGTCGAGCACACCGTGCATCTCGCCGATCTCGATATGACTGCGCGGCTCAAAGGCAAACTGAGGTAGGTCGCCAACTCGTCGGACTTCAACGTTGTCGCTGTCGTCGCGCCCGTCCGGGACTTCGGGCGATGGCGGCATGGGCAGCAGCATCGCCAGCGCCTGATGCTCGGCCCGCAGGGCGGCCTCTTCGGCCTCGCGCTCCTTGAGCGTGGACTTCATCTCCTTTTGGCCGCTGAGCGCTCCCTCGCGCTCTTCTGGACTCATCTTGCCCAAGAGCTTGGAGGCCACCTTCAGCTCGGCGCGCATCGATTCGACGCCTTGCTGTACCTCGCGAAGCTTTTCATCAATGCCCAGGAAGGCATCGACGTCGACAGCAATACGCTTGCGTTCCGCGGCTTCGCGGACGGCAGCGGGATTCTCACGGACCCATTTCAGGTCGAGCATCTGGTTCCTTAGGGGGAGGACTTGCGGTGGCGCAGGAGCGTGCCGATGGAGCGAGCTACCGGCACGAGGACTCAACTCAAACTAATCGTCCGAACTGATCCAATCGGACTGAAGTTTACCGAACCAGGGGTGCTTTTTCACGGACAGGCGAATGATCGCGATGCCATCTTTCGGCAGCGGGCTGCTGCCCGAAACCGGCACATAGGCCGCGTGCCAATTGCCGGCCACGTCCTCGGTCTTGGCCTTCTCAAGCGAGAAGGTCTTGCCGCCCTTGACATCCACTTCGATGTCCTCCAACGGGCCGTAAAGGTGCTGCATGTAAGTCTCGCCTGCGCTGCCGACGATACGGATGCTCTCGACATCGACCTTGACTTCATCGCCTTCGATGAGCGGCTTGGCGATCAGCTGGAATGGCTTGCCAAACTCAAGCTGAGCAGGCTCACCCTGGTCAACAATGATCGCAAAGGGAATGTCGGACGGTGGCTGAATGATCATCTCTTCACCATCTTTGCCACGCATCATGCCCTGCACGACGACGTAGCGCCCGATCGGCACCTGGAAGGGACTCTTTCCCGAGACATCCAGGTAGAGGCCTTCGGTCTTCGAGGTCTCCGAGCGCAGAATCATGCTGACCAAACGCATGCCCTTAGGGCCTTTGAATTTGACCTCAAGCGTTCCCAAGGTTGGAGCGGCTTGGCGAATGCGCACCGACTCTGCTTTGCCGGGGTGCTCCGGCCACTCGATTTCGTACCACTGCTTGCCGTCCGAAATCCAGCGCGAGAAGGGCAGGGCCTGCTTCATTTTGCCCAGCGTCATCGCGTCGAAACGATTGAAGTAAACATCGGTCGGCATCGCCGAAGAGCCTGCAACCCGGGCCGGAATCCGGCCAAACTGCCCGTCCGAGTCGCAATCGTAGAGCGTCAGATCGCCGAAAGGGGTCTCGCCCACCCGCGTCGAGACGGAACGATAGAACATCACGCCGCCGAGTTCGGACAAGCCAGTATTGACCTGAACGCCTTGGAATTGATCCTGTTCGGCGCCGCCAGCAATCAACAAGGCGCGCGGCACGACCTCGCCATCGGCGAGCTTTTGTTTGAACTCAACCAACTTGGGCTTGTTGCCCAGACTGAACTCTTCGCTGGGCTCGTCACCCGCATGAATCACAAACTTGTTCGACTTCACGCGCTCTACTTTGACCGGACCACCTGGACCGGCCCAAAGCACATCGGTGCCGCCATAAGCAGGAGTGATTGCCACTTCTTCCCCCACCTTCTGGATCGCGATCGTCAACCAATGACGCGAATCCATGTCGGCGATATCCGTCGGGAACTCGATCGAGCCCGGCTTCTTGATCGCGGCGGCAGTCAAGGGGACCTCGATCCATTCAGCCCCTTCCGCGGGATGAATGGTGAAAGGTGATTCTTTGACCTCTTTCTCGGGCCCCTCTTTGGGAGCTTCGATGCCGAGACGATCGCGCAACTCGACGAGCAACTTCTCCATATTGGAGTAATCATTGTCATTGGTCAGATCGAGCTCTTCGCGCATCTTCAAGAAGGCCTCGACCGCCTTGATCGCTTGGAAGTCATCGCCGCCGCCATCTTCGCGGTAGCCCGTGTTGTAGGCATACGACAAGAACATCTGGCAGATTGCCTGGTAGTACTTGTCTTCGGCCTCCATCAGGTCGAGCAAGATGTTGCCGGGCTCAATCCCTTCAATCATCTTCTGCCAATCCTCCGCTTTGCGGCTATTGATCGCTTGACGATTCACCTCGTAGAGAGAGGCGAGCCGAGAAATCGCGTGCGCCCGCTTGGTCGCGAGAGCCGGCTCGAGATTGGTCAGATACTTCGAGTAGATTTCGGGAAAGTCCGAGCGATAGACACGCTTCCACGAAGCTGCGAAAGCCTGAATCCAATCATCCGACCATTCGGCGCGCTCGGCTTTCGCCATGAAGCTGTCGAAAGCGGCACGACGGTATTTCTGAACGGCACGGTCTTGGCCGACCCGGTCTGCAACCTTGGTGGCCTGGTCAAACTGCTTCAGGAACGCGGCACCGTCCTGCTGAGGAGCGGGCGCCAGAAGCATCGCGACGGAAAGAAGGAATCCGGCAAGCATGCTCCGATTCTACCCTCTCCGGGGTGGTCGAGCCGTACCGGCGAATTAGCGTTTCGAACGCTGCTCGAGAAATTTCTTCTCACGCGCCGTCAAGGAGCCGATTCCGTCTCGGCTAATCTTGGCCAGGATCCGATCCAGCTCCTCTTCGTCTCGGAGGGCGCCTTGGCGCGCTTTCTCCGCCTTCTTTTGCGCAGCTTTGTCGCGCATGCCAGCGAAGATCGGGAATCGCTCCCAGCCGCCCGCAGCGGTCCATCCAACGAGGGCGCCCGCCAAGTGAATCTCTGCGGCAACGCCGCTGGGCTGGCCTGCGAGGGAGGCGATCAAGCGCAGCAAGTCCAGGCCAGTGAGAACCAGGAACAGCGGCAGCAGTCGGACCGTGATCACCAACAAAGACACCCGGGTCCCTGGCATGACTACGGCCAGGAAGGCAAAACAGCACGAGACCAGGCCAGAGCCCCCGACCACCGGGCCGCCAAAACCATCGGTGAGCAGATAGAGAACGAAGCGGGCGGCGGCACCCGCCACCGCAGCCGTCACCAGCAGACGCAGAAAACGGTTTCCTGGGTTGAGACGCTCGACCTCGGGCCCGAAGTAGAACAGCAGCAAACAGTTGATCGCCAGGTGCCAGATACCGGTGCTGTCGTGCAAAAAGGGATACACGGCAAAGCCGAGAATCGAGCCGATTTGCCCGTCGACGACCCCCTCGGGCGAAAAGCCGAGCGTATAGGCCAAGGGCTCCGCGCCAAGCTGGACGAGGAAGCCCAAGACCCAAAGCGCCGCCCAGGCGATGAGCAGGATACGAACGATAGGAGTGAGGGTAGTCACCGGAGTGTCTCGCTGGCATTCTAGGCGCTGGCGCGCTTGGTTTCCGCGCCGCGGTTTGGCATGACGATCTCCACAGCTCAGATCTTGGATGGCAAGGCCCTTGCCGCGCGTGTGCGCGCCGAGCTCGGCGCTCAGATTTCCGCCGGAGTTGCGGCCGGCAAGCCAGTGCCCGGGCTCGCCACGGTTATCGTGGGCGAAGATCCTGCCAGTCAGGTCTATGTGCGGAACAAGCGACGCGCCTGCGAAGAAGTCGGCATGGCCAACTTCCATACCGCCTTTCCCGCCGATGCAGGGCAGGCCCAGCTGCTCGCCGAGGTGCAGCGCTTGAATCGTGACCCGGCCGTGCACGGCATCTTGGTCCAGCTTCCCCTGCCGAAGGGTTTTGACTACGACGAGAACGAGGTTCTCGCTGCGATCGATCCGCGCAAGGATGCCGACGGTTTCCACCCGGTGAATCAGGGCGCGCTGATGCAGGGGCAGCAGGCACCCGTGCCGTGCACGCCGAAGGGATGCATGCGACTGCTTGCCGAAACCGGAATCGCGACGAGCGGCAAGAAAGCGGTCGTCGTCGGGCGCAGCAACATCGTCGGCAAGCCGGTTGCTTTGCTGCTCTTGCAGCAACACTGCACCGTGACGATCTGCCACTCGCGCACGGCCAATCTCGAAGCCGAGATCCGCAATGCCGACATTGTGGTCGCTGCAGTTGGTGTCGCCGAGTTGGTACGCGGCGCGTGGATCAAGCCGGGCGCCGTGGTGCTCGATGTCGGCATCAATCGCGGCGCGGATGGCAAATTGACTGGCGATGTTGAGTTTGGCCCAGCTGCCGAACGCGCAGCCTGGATCACCCCGGTCCCCGGCGGCGTCGGACCGATGACGATCGCCATGCTGCTCTCCAATACGCTCGAGAGCGCCTGGGCCAGCTAGACCCAGACGCTCTCTTTGAAGCTTCGCGCGTGGCCTAGTTGGCCATCGGCGCTTCAGGAGGCGGCGCCATCATGCCTTCCGCCGGAACTACGCTCATGTCGGTGTAGCGGTGCAAACTCGCTTGCGAAGCAGGCAGGTAGCCAAACAGTTGGAAGGTGATGTAAATCGACAATCCTCCGAAAGCAAGGATCCACATGCCTTTCTCACCACGCCACCCGACGACGTAGCGCAAGTGCAGGTAGACGACGTAGAACAGCCAGGAAATGAATGCGCTGACTTCTTTTGAATCCCAACCCCAGTACAACGCCCAAGCCTCTTGAGCCCACAGTCCGCCCTGAATCAAGCCTGCGGTCAGGAATGGAAAGCCGACCACGAAGATCAGCCAAGTGAAGCGGTCGCTGCCTTTCTCCCAGCGGTCAAACCACTCCATTTTCGAACCAGACCATGCCGAAATGCCGGCAATCAAGCCAGTCACCGCGAGCAATCCTGGGCCGAGGCTCATGCCCATCGAGCCAAACGGTGCCGCAATCAAAGCGAAGATCGGAACGCCCCACTTCGTCAGCTTGCTGACCGGATGATTCTGACGGTCAACGAAGCCACGCCAAAACTTGAAGCAAAACAAGAGCCACGCCGCTGCGGTCGCAATGAACAGCGTGAAGTAGCCAAACATGTAGGCCGTGATGTGTGTGCTAAACCAATACGACTGAAGCGCGGGAGGCAAGGCGCGGCCGGTCGGGTCGAGGCGCAAAACACTGACCAAGGTGAACCAAGCGCCTACGAAGATGACGGCGAGAAACAGGTCACTGAATCCACGCGCGACGCCACGAGTTTTCTGCAGGCTCAGAACGAAGTAGAGCACGATGCAAGACAGGAATCCGGCCGTGGTGCCGAGCGGAATCACCTCGTACATCGTCTGCGCTGGCCAGTGGCGCACTTCGAAGTAGCGCGTCGCCTGGGCAGCCAGGTTGATGACGAAACAGACCGCGGCCATCCACGGCAGCAGTCGAGACAATGCAAGCAATCCGCCTGGCTCGCGGGGGCTCTCGCTGACGCTGAGTTGCACTTGGCTGCCATCGGGGGTGACGGCTAGACCACGACTGCGCTTGGCAAAACGAGGCAGCAAGAACCAGCCAAAAGCACTGAGAAACGCCGTGATCGCCGAGACCATGGCGGCGACCTTGGTCATCTCGAGCAAGCTGCGGTATTCGAAGAAACTATCCATCGGAGAACTCCGTGGCTTAGACCGCGCGGTGGCGGCGGGTGATCAGAGGCTTCAACAAGAAGACCACTGCGGTACCGAACATCACGAGGTAGTAACCCGTGAGCACCCAGGGGATTCCCGGGTCGTAGACCACGCCGATGCCCGAATAGGTCGGGTCGCGCGGGTCATGGTTGGTTTGAAAGAATCGATAGCCCTTATGCAAGAAGTAGTCGTTGACTCGCACGGTGCTCTCGTCGACCGGCGCCCAGCGCTTGGTGCTTGGGTCTTCGGCCAGGATCTGCAAGCGCGATTGCCACTCGATCGGCAGTTGTTCGGACTGCTCACGGAACAGTAAGACCAACTCGCGCAGCTCACCATTGGCAGCGGTGTAGCGCAGGATCTCGCGCTGCCGGCCCTGCTTGGTGCGCAGCCAGACCTCTTCGGTGATCGGGCCTTCCGGGCCCGGCGTGGTAATCCCGAGGCGCACCGCCGCAGGCGAGGTGTCAAAGAAATCCACCCCCGCTTTCGGCAGGTACTCGGGAGCAACACTGGCATTTGGCAGTGCTTGCACAAGCTCGACATGCTCGGCGGGCCCCCCGTCAAAACCGGCGCCATCGGCTCCCAGCGCGAACTGCGTGCCTTCTTTCACCGCTTGCAGGGAATCGGGTTGTCCGACCTCTCCCCACCAAAGCCCGCCTGCGGCGGACATCATCAGCAAGTAGCGCTGGCGAGCGGGGGAAGCCCAATCATCCCAAATCAAGCCATAGCGAAGTTGATCGAACTTGACCGGCAGGCTGTTGCCGGTGTCTGCCGCAAGCACCCAGCGTGTTTCGACTTCACCATCTGGAGCCACGATGCGCAGCTGTACCGCCGGATTGCGTGATTCGATGAACTCGATTTCGCGATCCAATGGGGCCGGCACGATCTCCGATGCATTGACTTCCTGCACCTGCAGGAAAGGCTGGGCATCCAGGACCTCAACCGAATAGGTCCCGTCAGGGAGTTCTTCTTCGAAGCTCAGCCCCGGCACGATGTCGTGGTACTTGTGCGAGGAATCGGCGCTTGCGCGTTGCAAGATCCCCCAGCGTTCGCGTGGGGTCTCGCCCAGCAAGGCATAAGCTTGTTCTTCGTCTTCGACTGCAGACAACAGCACCCGGCTGCCTGAATTTGCGTGAACAAAGGGAATCTCAAGCGCCGCGGCAAGCGCCGACTCGCGGACACGATGTCCATGCGAATCGATCAATGCCAAGCGCGCCATAGGATGCCCCGTTTCGCCGTCATCGGCTGGCCGCAGTCTCTGGTCCAAGACCGACTGCTCGACCTTGTCGAGGACCTCGATGATCAACTGGGGTTCGCCTTCGTTGCCGTCCTCGTCGAGCACACGGTCGTAGCGCAAGACCTTGCCCTTCCAAAGCCGTTCTTCGGGCTGGCGATCCAAGGCGAACTCAAAGTCTTGCCGACCATCCGGATTGGTCTTCAGATAATTGATCGACAGGACATCGTGGTGGTCGGCTCGGAAACCGGTCAAGCGCACCGCAAAGGGGTTCTCGCCCTTGCCCGTCCATTCGCCGTGGAATCCGCGCGTCTCTCCGGACCAGGTCTTCCAAACATCCGAACTGCGATTGACGTTGAGCTCGAGGATGCCGCGTTGCTCGTTAATGCGACTCCACAAGCCGCCCACACAGACCATCATGACGCCGACGTGGGTGAGCACGAAACCCCAGCGAGCCGGGCGCAAGTTTCGCCGCCAACCGCCACGGAAGGTATTGGTCAGCACCCCGCAGAACAGGATCGCCCAATACATCGCAAACCAGTCCGACTTGTAGACCCGGATCAGGTCCAAACGATCGGACCAAACGAACAAGCTCCACCAGAAGTCATCAAACTTCTCTTCGATCGCACCGATGCGACGATCACGAGCCTGGGTGACCAAGCCGGTTTCGCTTTGCGATGCGAGCGCGATCGAGAAGTCAGTGCCAAATCGCGCTTCGAGTTCAGGGAGTCGTTCCTTGAGTGGATCGAGCCGTGCTTCAATGCCGGCATAGTCGATGTCGTACTCGTTTCCGAGTCCAAACATGCCATCCAGACCAAGCCCTTCGGCAAGTCGATAGGCAAAGAAGGACTGGGCATTCCGGAAGCCTGCGCCGCGGCCAGAGAGGCTGGCGTAGGTGTCATACGCGAAGAACTCATCGGAGGTCCAGGGGCGCTGGGCATCCGCTTCCGCCCAACTCGCCAAGGACTCAACGGCTCTTTTGGGAATCGGGAAATCCGCGTCTTCCTGGAAGAACAGCACGCCCAGGATCGAACCGCAGGCAATCAGAATCAGGTTCGTGACGCCTACTCGTACCGAGCGGAAGAACTCAAACACATACCAAGGACGAAACGCAAGCGTGGCGAACAGGGGCAGAATCGCCGCGAATAGGCCGATCGCAAAGGCAATCCGTCCGCCGCCTTCCGCTACCTGCAAACTCCGCGTCAGCCAGCCGACTAAAGGAGCCCAAAAAGTCAGCGTGGCGAGAACCAAGAAGGCGCGACGAAAGGTCCAAGATTCGCGCGCGATCTTCTGTGGATTCGCCGGGCGTGGTGCGGTCTTGGGACTGGGATGCGAAGCTGCGGTTTCCATCGTCAACGCGTGCGGCTTCCAAGGAAGCGTGTCAATTCAACAAGTTGTTCCCGAGGTCGAGCGACCGGTAGCGGGTCCAAGGCTCGACATGCAGCGTCGAGCGTTTCTTCGATCTCTCGGCGGCTGCGATCCAGTGCGACTTCCATCGCGGCCGCGAAGGGTTCCTCGAACAGCACCGAACGCGGAGCGCCCGTTCCGAACAGCGCCTTCAATTGAGCGCGCTCTGCGGAAGGGAGAATCTCGCGCAAGCGGATCAACGGCAGCGTCATCTTGCCATTCGCCCAATCCGTACCAAGCGACTTCCGTGCCCGACCTTCATCGCCGATGAGATCGAGCAAGTCATCTTGCATTTGGAACGCACGCCCAGCCAACAAGCCGTGCCGCGCACATCCTTCGGAGAGTTCTTCGCTCGCTCCGGCGTAGGACGCAGCGAGTCGTCCACCGGTTTCGAACAGAGCGGCCGTCTTGCCGTCGATCTGATCCAGGTATTCCTGTTCGTCGAGTTCAAACTCACCCGCGCTCAGGTTTTGGCGAATCTCGCCTTGGCAAACCCGCGCCGTCGCCAAAGCGAGTTCACGGGAACAAAGCGTGTCGGTCAACTTGGTGGCCTGGAGAAAGGCCTGTGAGTAGATCCAATCTCCAAGCAGGACGCTGGTGTGAGCATCCCAGCGGCGGTGGACACAATCCATGCCGCGGCGCTCAGCCGCTCCGTCGAGCACATCATCGTGGACCAAGGTGGCCGCGTGGATCATTTCGACCACTCCCGCGACGACCAAGTGTTCCTCGCGAATGCCGCCGCAGCCCTGCGCCAGCAGCATGACCTGGGCAGCGCGGACCTGTTTGCCGCGGAAGCCACGAATATGCTCGATCAGCGGCGCAAGCCGGGGGTGATCGGGCTGGTATTGCTCATCGAGCCAATCGTTCACACGCTGAAGATCGGCGGTGATCGAGGCGAGCAGAGTCGCGAGTGGTGGGGCCTGAGTGCTACGGGTCACGGGAGTTCCCCTTTCTTGGACCATCGTTGAAGCTGTTCCCAGTCTTCTTGGTCGTTCAGGTTGAAGCAGGGATGAATTGTATCTCGGCCGGCGCTGCGAACCGTCACGGAGACTGTGACTTCCGATGAGCTTTCTGAGGCTGTCGTCGGCCCAGGATCGGCGCAGCTGTCGAGATTGACGCTGCACGGCTCGCGCAGCCACACGGAGCGCGCGGCGCGCCGTCCTCGCGCGAAGCGCAAACCCACCTCGTGGGCCCAATCGCTTGGGTAGACCGCGCAGAGCGGCTCGGGGTCGCCTTGAGGCCCGAGCGCGCAATACGCTCGATCTGTTCGCCCCCGGGACGCTGCAGCGATCAAGGCAGCCAAGTGCTCGCCGCGCAAAAGCGGCAGATCCGCCGCGATGACAAGTAACTGAGGGGTCTTGCGCAATTCCGCCCACGCGAGAGCAAGCGCAAGAGCACCGAGCGGTCCCTCACCTGAATCCGCGAGATGTTCAAATCCTGGCGCCAGAGCCTCGGGCAACTGCGGGGATATCCAAGCGAGCGGAGTGCAGCCAGAAGCGCGCAAGGCGCGTGCGCCCACTTCGGCAAGCCGATCCGAGCTTCCGGGCAAGCACGCTTGCAGCTTGTCGCTGCCAAACCGAGTCGAGCGCCCGCCGGCCAGCAAGGCTCCGGCGACCGCGACTTCGGTCAACTACTCGGTCCCCTTCTTCGAGTCGCCGCCCTTCAATTCTTTCGGAGGCGCGTCATCATCGTCTTCGCCTTCGCCGTCTTTCAGGCCCTTTTTGAACTCATGGATTCCGGAACCGAGCCCCTTCATGAGACCAGGCAACTTTGCGCCGCCGAATAACAGCAACGCAATCAATCCGATCCACATCCACTCGGTGCCACCAGGCAAGCCGCAGGACGGCAATCCGAGGAGCAGGAGCAGCGCGAGGAGCAGGCGGAGGCCAGGGGTCAACATGACGATTCCCACGAGGGACAAGTAGTTTAGGAACGCGGCGCCGATGGCGCGAGTTGTGCACGCAGGGTATCGCGAATCCCCGGACGGCGCAGCCGTTCGACCGCCCAGCCGAGTGCATCGAGAGCGTCGCGAACCTGCCGCGCGCAGGTGTAACTGGTCAACACAGCTCCCGGGAGAGCGACCGCCGTCAGGGCTTCCAGGAGACCTGGATGCCACTCCTCGGGGTGCCCGCCGGGCGAGAAGAGGTCGAGGAAGATCCAGTCGTAGACCGGCTCGCTTGCCAAGGAAGCGCCGATCTCAAGGCAAGCGGGGGCCGATTCGGCGTAGACGCGGGCCTGCCCAGCTGGTCGATCGAGTGGCCATACCCCGGAATCTCTCCCCCACCAAGGTGCGCAGCCTTGCCAAACCGAGGGAAGCTCCGGCCAGGGATGCAACCAAGCTGGATTCGCTTCACAACCATCCAGCTGCAGCCAGCTTGGTTCGATCTGCTCGGTGCGGATCTTGCGCAACAAGCTCGCGGTATTCAAACCACGTCCGAATCCGACCTCGAGACTCGCGAATCGTTGGCCGGTCAGGACCGGACGCAACTCCCAAGCAGGCTCCACGGAGACCTGCATGGACTCGCGCAGCGGGTCTCGGACATCGTGTGCCCATTCCCCGCTGCGCGGATGACGATAGGACAGGGTGGCCCCGTCCAGCGGTTCCAAGCCTAGAGGCCGCGCTCGGCGCGGAGCTTGACCAAGGTGCTACCCAGATCAGACGGCGTTGGGGCGATCCACGCGCCAGCCTTCTCAAGGGCCTCCATCTTCGACTCGGCAGTGCCCGCATTGCCCGAGATGATCGCGCCAGCGTGACCCATGCGCTTGCCCGGAGGAGCGGTGCGACCAGCGATGAAGCTGACCACCGGCTTGGTCACATTCGACTGAATGAACTCGGCTGCTTCTTCCTCGGCCGAGCCCCCGATTTCACCGATCATGATGATCGAATCGGTCGCATCATCGTTCTGGAACGCTTCCAGCACATCGATGAAGTTGGTGCCCGGGATGGGGTCACCACCGATGCCGACACAAGTGGTTTGCCCCAAGCCTTCGTTCGAAACCTGCCAAGCCGCTTCGTAGGTCAAGGTGCCCGAGCGACTGACGATGCCGATCGAACCTGGACGGTGAATGTGCGCCGGCATGATGCCGATCTTGCAACCGTTCTTGTCGGCCGGGGTGATGACACCCGGGCAGTTGGGTCCGATCAAGCGCGACTTGCTGCCCTGCATGGCTGCTTGAATGCGAGCCATATCCAGGACCGGGATGCCCTCGGTGATGCAAACGATCAATTCGATCTCGGCATCGAGGGCTTCCAGAATCGAATCCGCAGCGAAAGCTGCCGGCACGTAGATCACACTAGCGTTGGCGCCGGTGGTCTTGGCTGCGTCGGCGACCGTGTCAAAAACGGGCAGGCCGAGGTGCTCGCTGCCGCCCTTGCCGGGAGTCACGCCGCCCACCATTTGCGTGCCATATTCCATGGCTTGCTCGCAGTGAAAGGTGCCAGTCTTGCCGGTAAAGCCCTGGCACAAGACCTTAGTGTTCTCGTCGATGAAAATGGCCATGTCTACTTGCTGGCTTAGGAAGCGAGAGCCGCGACCGCGTCGCAGATGAGCTTGGCGCCTTCGTCGAGCGAAGTCGCCGGGGTGATGGCCATGCCACTTTCGGAAAGCAGCTGGCGCCCTTCGTTGACATTGGTCCCTTCGAGTCGCACGACCAAGGGGACTTTGACATCGACGGCCTTCGCAGCGTTAATGACACCGCGTGCAATCACATCGCACTTCATGATGCCGCCAAAGATGTTGACCAAGATGCCTTGGACCGCCGGGTCGGACAAAATGATGCGCAGCGCTTGGTTGATCGCTTCTTCGCTTGCTCCACCACCAACATCCAAGAAGTTGGCAGGTGAACCGCCATGCAACTTGATGGTGTCCATGGTCGCCATGGCCAGGCCTGCACCATTGACCATGCAGCCAATGCTGCCATCCAAGGCGATGTAGTTCAGGCCATACTTCGAGGCTTCGACTTCCTTGGAATCCTCTTCGTTCTCGTCGCGCATCGCGGCGATGTCCGGGTGACGGAACAGCGCGTTGCTATCCAGATTGATCTTCGCATCAAGCGCGACCACGTCGCCTTGCTCGGTGATCACCAGCGGATTGATCTCGGCGATTTCGCAGTCGAGGTCTAGGTAGGCCTTGGAAAGACCCATCAGAAACGGAACCGCCTGCTTGACCTGCGTTCCCTGCAAGCCCAAGAAGAAGGCCGCGCGGCGCGCTTGGTACGGCTGCAACCCCATCAGCGGGTCGATCGGAAGCTTGAGGAGTGCCTCGGGGCGCTCTTCGGCGATGGTTTCGATCTCGACGCCGCCCTCGGCGGAAACCATCAGCACGGGCTTACCGAGATGACGGTCCAGCGCGATGCCGACGTAAAGTTCTTGGGCCAAGTCCAGAGCTTCGCAAACCGAGATCTTGCGCACCTTCTGCCCCTCGGGGCCGGTCTGGTGCGTGATCAGCTGCATGCCCATCATGGTTTCGGCAGCTGCGATCGCGGCTTCCTTGGAAGTCACAAACTTGACGCCACCGCCCTTGCCGCGGCCGCCCGCGTGGATTTGAGCCTTAATCACCACAGCGTCGCCGCCCCAATGATCGAAAGCCTTGCCGACTTCCTCGGCGATGTTGGCGCCCTCGTTGACGACGATGCCGCGCTGCACGCGCACGCCGTAACGCTCGAGGATCTCCTTGCCCTGGTACTCGTGGATCTTCATCGCTTCACTCCGGGAATTCCGCCCGGTCGGACGCGCATCGCAAACGGCTTGCTTGCGATAGAAAACGACCGCTCCCACCTTCCATCGTGCGGATCTCCGGCGGGAGCGGTTGGTCGGGTCGGACTGCGTAGAACGCGACCCGGTTTGGTCAGAGTGTCTGACCGTCGTACGCGCTTATGGCGCGACGAATTTGCCCTTCTTCTTCCGCTTGCGGCGGATGATGTTGCGACCGCCCGCGGTCTTCGAGCGGCTACGGAAGCCGTACTTACGACGCTTCTTGTTCGACTTCCGGATCTTGGTCTTGCGGCCCTTCACGGTTCTATTCCTTGATGCTGGCCTCTAGACCGATGAACGTAGGTCTTGGAGGCGAATGACTCTCATGGTGTTCGTCCCGCCAGCGACCGAGAAGGTGCCGGCGAGCGAAACCAAGAGATCTTGGTCCCGCAACCATCGTGCTTCAACCAAGGACTCCGCGGCGAGGCGGTTGAGCTCGAGGACCGTTCGCGGTTCGCG
>JBDQJC010000042.1:0-28353 GCA_040264055.1 Planctomycetota bacterium | reverse complement strand
AGGGACTCGAACCCCCGACATCCTCCTTGTAAGGGAGGCGCTCTAGCCAACTGAGCTAATCGCCCAAGCCTGCCATTCTAGAATGGCCGGCCCGTTCATGCATTCCCCCTCTGAAGCACTGCTCATTCGCTACGGCGAACTTGGACTCAAGGGCGCCAATCGGCCCGAGTTCGAGAAGGCGTTGGCCAACAACATGCGGGTTGCATTGGGCGGCGTGCCGGACCTGCTGGTCCGGCGCATCCGGGGGCGTATCCTCGTCACTGGCCAGGCTGGCGCCCGGGAAATGGCGGCCGCCGCGCGCAAGGTATTTGGCATCACCAGCCTTTCTCCGGCCCGTGTCGTCGACCCGAACGAGGAAGCGATTCTGGCCGCGGCCGCCGAAATGACCGCGGAAGCCGTCGCGCGGGAATACCCCGGCGATCAGCCGATCACCTTCAAGGTCGAGGTCAACCGGGCCGACAAACGCTTCCCGGTCGCTTCGATCGATATCGCACGCCGGGCCGGAGCACGGCTGATCAGCCAGGAGCCCCGCCTGGTTGTCGATTTGCACCAGCCGCAGTTGACGGTCGGCATCGACATTCGCCCAGAAGGCAGCTTCGTCTTTGCCGGCCGCGATGACGCCCCGGGTGGACTGCCCGTCACGACGACCGGACGTGTGCACTGCCTGCTGTCCGGTGGTTTCGATTCACCAGTCGCGGCTTGGTTGTGCATGAAGCGCGGCATGCGCGTCGATTTCATTAGCTTCTACTCATTCCCCTACGTCGGGCCGCAGACGCGCGAGAAGATTCTGCAGCTGGCGGAGAAACTGACCGAGTGGCAGCCCAAATCGATGTTGCACATCGTGCCCTTCAGCGCCTACCAAGAGGCGATTCGCGATCATTGCAACCCGCGCTACCGCACGGTCTTGTACCGACGCGCCATGCAGCGCATCGCGTCGATTATCTCGAGGCGACGCAAGGGCAAGGCATTGGTGACTGGCGAGAGCGTCGGCCAGGTTGCGAGCCAAACCCTCGAGAACATGCGCCTGATCGAAGGTGCGAGCAATCTGCCGGTTTTGCGCCCTCTGGTCACCTACGACAAGGTCGAGGTCATCGAGCTGGCTCGCGAAATCGGAACCTACGACTTGAGCAACCTGCCTGCGCCAGATTGTTGTACGGTGTTTCAGCCTGACCAGCCGGTCATCCATGGCCACCTGAAGGACGTCGAAGAGTCGGAAGCTAAGATCGACATCAGCCAACTGACCTACGACGCGGTGCAAGGCACCGAACGCATTTCACTTCTGCATCAGACATGATGAAACGTCCCTCATCCATCGCACTCGTGCTTCTTTGCGCGGTGCTCGCGCTCGGATTGCCCGCCTGCGGCGGCAGCAAGAAGAACCCCTTCGGCAAGAAGACCACGCAGCGCGACGACATCAGCGAAGTCGGCGCGGTTGAAGGCCCGGTTCAAGAGCGCAAGTTCGCCGAGCCGACCGCCAGCCAAACGCTTTACTTGCTGTACCTACGCGACAAGGAAAACCGCCCGGTTGCCGGCGCTTCGGCGATGGTCCTGGTTCAGCCGCCTGAGGGCCTCAACATCAATCAACCTCGTCGCAAGACCGTGGTTGCCGAAATGCCTTCCGGCCCGGATGGCATCTCGCCGATTATGTCGGTCGCGGACGGCAAGCCGAAGTGGGCCTGGGTCGGCGGCAAGTCGGTTTGGCCGCCCGCTGTTTACGAACTGCAACCGGCTGTTGGCGGAAACACCGTCAAGATGACCTTGCAGGTTCCGATTCAACCGATCGCCAAGATTGTCATTACCGGCCCGGACGGTTTGCGCGTACCCGACGCGATTGTGACCTTTAAGCCGATCGCCAACTCTCCCGGCGAAGTCGTGGAATCGGGTCGTCCCAACCAGAGCGACAACTACGGCAACACCAAGCGCACCAATGGCATGGGCGAGATCGACTATCCGCGTCCGGCTGGACGCTATGGTTTGATCGCCACCGATGATCAAGGCCGTAACCGGCTCTACGCCGAGGTCAACTGGACCGGCGATGCCTCGAAACCGCTGAACTTCACCCTGCCAGCGCAATCGATGACCGAGAAGCCTTGGTGGTATTAGACCCGAGCCGAGTTGCTCACCGGCTCCGGCCTCGCTGAGGCGCGGCCAACAAAAAAGCCCGAAGTCAGATGACTTCGGGCTTCTTGCTTTGATGGCGAGGGTGACGGGGATCGAACCCGCAACCTCTAGATCGACAGTCTAGTACGCTAACCAATTGCGCCACACCCCCGCTCGGCCGAGAAGTATAGGGGCTGCACTTGGAAACGGTCAAGATTCCTGGCGGGGAATTTCTGACGAGCCCGCCGAATCCACCTCGTCTGCCTTCGCCGCTTCCCAATACGAGTCCATTTCTGCGAGGCTCGCTTGGTCGAGGCGCTTGCCCGAGGCCGCGACGCCCCGCTCGACCGCCGCAAAGCGGGATTGGAATCGCTCAATCGTGCCTCGAAGGGCCAATTCTGGCTCGATTTTGAGTTTGCGCGCGACGTTGACGATCGCAAACAGCAAATCACCGAGCTCTTCCTCCTGACGCAGGCGGTCGCCCGATTCCAGGGTCTCGCGGAACTCGGCCAGCTCTTCGTCAATCTTCTCGACGGGACCGGCCAAATCGGGCCAATCAAAGCCGGCATTCGAAGCCTTTTGCCCGACCCGGTAGGCACGCAGTAGCGCCGGCAGCGAGCGCGGCACACCCGCGAGCACCGACTGGTCCTCGCCCTTGTCGGCCTTTTCTTGCTGCTTAATGGCCTCCCAGTTGCGCAGGACCTCGCCACTGCCATCGACCTCGACCTCGCCGTAAACATGCGGGTGCCGGCGGATCAATTTGGCGGTGATGCCGTCTGCGATCGCGGCGGTATCGAATCCACGATCTTCGGCGGCGACGCGGCCGATCATCAGCACCCCCATCAGCAAGTCGCCAAGCTCTTCACAGGTGTCGGCCGCGCTGCGGCGAGCGACGGCGTCGGCCATTTCGTGGGCTTCCTCGACCAGGTGTGGCGCAAGCGTCTCGACGGTTTGTTTTTGGTCCCAGGGACATCCGTCCGGCGAGCGCAGCGTGTCGACCACCTGCATCAAGCGTTCGACCGAAGCGGTCCATTCCGCGGGCACGGGTTTTTCGACCGGAGACTTCTGCTCTGCCATGCCTGATTCTACTTCGGCCCGGGCCAGACCAAGGTGTAGTGCGGTCCGATGTCCGGCATCTCGAACTCCGCCCCGGTGCGGCGAAAGCCGGAACGCGCGTAGAAGCGCACCGCGGTGGTGCGTGCGTTGCACCAAATCCCTGTGCCGCGCTTCGCTGCCTCGGCCATGCAGGCGCGCAGCAGCGGTACGCCGATGTGCTGACCACGCAGAGCTTCGTCGACCGCCATGCCGCGAACCCGGCAGCCCACTCCATGCGCAGCGTCCTCGAGCAGAGTGGCGCAACCAACCACCTCGCCATGCAGCCGCGCGATCCAGTGCTTGGTGCTCGGAAGTTCGTCGATCTCGGAATAGACCGCGCTTTCGAAAGGCTGGTCGGCGCGCAGATTGCGATGGCGAATCGCGTGCACGGCGCTGGCAGGAACATCGGCTTCGATCGCGACCGGCAAATCGCATGGATTCCAGTCCGCCAACTCTGCTTCGGCTCGCAAGCGCAAACGACAGGAGTCGCAACGCCCACAGGCTTGAGAATCGATCGGGTCGTAACACGACAGAGTCAGGTCAATCGGAACGCCCAACTCACAGGCAAGCTGCAGAATCTCGCGCTTGCCCAGATCTTGCAGCGGGGCATGAATCGTGAATGGTCGCCCCTCGACTCCTTCGCGGGTGGCCAGATTTGCGAGCGAGCCAAAGGCTTCGATGTACTCCGGGCGGCAGTCGGGGTAGCCCGAATAATCGAGTGCGTTGACGCCGATGCCTAGATCATGAGCGCCGCGCGCTTCGGCGTAGCCCAGGGCGAGGGAAAGGAAGAGCGTGTTGCGCGCCGGCACATAGGTGATCGGGATATCCGCTTCAACCGGAGCCATCGGGTCATCCTGCTTCGGCACCGGGATGTCAGCCGTTAACGCGGAACCGCCGATCGGGCGCAGATCCAGTTGCTGGATCAGGTGCTCTTCCAAGCCGATCGATTCGGCCACCTGGGCGGCTGCGCGCAATTCGGCAGAGTGCCGCTGACCGTAGTCGATGGTCAGGCCGTGCACGCGAAAGCCTTGTGCCTTCAGCCATGCTGCCACCGTGGCGGAATCCAAGCCGCCCGAAAGCAGCACCACCGCGCGCGGTGTGACAGCTTGCGCAGGCATTGATTCAGGTGTGTCGGGACTCAAGTGCGTGCTCCCCAGGGAGACCGCACATTCTAATCCTGCTTGCCCGCACCCCAACCGACACAAATCAGTTCGGCGGCGGTGCGGTGATAGACGCGGCCACCGGTCATGCTCAGCGAGTTGCCCGTCCAGGTTTGTCCGGCTGGTCCTAAGTCGTTCACCGCGAGCAGTGCGCTCTCGTCCCAGGTTTCCGCGGTCGCGTCGAGCACGTACACCAGGCCGGCCGCAGTCGTGTAGTAAAGCCGTGCGCCCATGCGCGAAGGAGAGCCGTTAAAGACCCAATCCCAGCCATCCCAGCGGCTGCGATCATCGCCGGTTACTTCAATACCGCGGCTGTTGATCGCCCGAGCAGCACCCGGGGTGCGCCAGAGGAACTTGTCGTGCGCAGCGCGGCCGCTGGTTGCAGGGACACGCTCGACCCCCGTCGGGACCTCGAAATACTCGACCTTGCCAGTCTCGGTATGCACCCGCGCGAAGCAATAGCTCGGCCCGATGCTCGGCTTGCCCCAAGCGGTCGCATAGCACTGGAAGAATAGGTACGGCTGCGCAGGATGTGCGTGCGCGCTGTAACGCACCGGGAAGACGCCGCGTTCCAGATCGACCGCTTCGCGCGTGTGGAATTCGCCGGTTTCCGGATTCCGTTCGCGATGAAAGACCCCCTTCGTCAACGAGATCTCGCGCTTCTCCTCGAGCGTCTTCGCGTCCAGGATGACCACCGATGAGCGCGGTTCCTTGAGGAGCCAACACACGCCTTCCGAGCTCGCGACCATGGTCTGCAAGGAAGCTTCGTGGTTGCCGCGCGGGTCAACAAAGCGAGCGACCGTCTTGCCCGCTTGCGCACCAGTCAGAGCCGTGATCGATAGCCCAACTGGGCGTTCTGGCACAGCGTGCGGACCACCACGTGCGTGGAAAATCACCGGGCCCTTCACATCAGGATGGGTGCCCAGCGTCGGCGCGTTGTAGTGCGTCAGTGCGTCTTCGCTGCGCCAAAGCAACTCGCCGGTCGCCGCATCGAGTCCGAGCAGATAGTGCCAACGACCGTGCAGGCTCTTCGGGTCAGGTGTTTCGGGTGCGGGGAAAGCTTCCATATGCACCAAGACCTTGCGTTTCTCGCCCTCGTGCTCATCTTCGATCAAAAAGGGCTCAAACTGCTTATTGAATGGTCCATCGAAGGTCGCCTGAAAGACGCGCGACCAGACTTTCTCGCCTTCGACTGTGAAGCAAACGACTTGGCCGCCACCGTTGGTAAACCAGACATGCTCGCCGTCGGTTACCGGCGAGGCGCTGGTTGCATCGGAAAAAGGGTAGCTGTAAATCGACGGAACGCTGCCCTCTATACGACGCGTCCACAAGATCTTGCCGGTGTTCGCGTCGAGGCAATGCGCGTCGATGTGTTTGCCGACGACCTTGCGATTCTCGGTCGCGTGCTTGTACTTCTCTGCGTCTTCTTCCGACAAAGCGTTGGCTTCGTCCCACGGTGCCATGGTCGCAACAAAGATGCGATCGCCCCAGGTCACGATGCCACCTTGCCCCGTCTCCGGCAGCGGTGTGCGCCACAAGATGTTCTCTCCGGTGCGCACACTGAATCGCAACGGCGCGCGATCCATGCCCCAGGTCGACCAGTTCCCCAAGGGGCCTGGGCCTTGGTGCCACGGCGGCCCCGGGGTTTGGGCTGGTGTCGCGGCGGCGGCAAGCAGGGCGAGTGTCGTCGAAACGAGCATGCCGCAGCTTAGCGCGTGATCCCGCGACTCGCGGCTCAGCCCGCGAGCGCTTCGCAGCGATGTTGTGCGCCGATGCGCGCGGCCCATTCCTCGGGCACCCCAGCTTCGGCAGCAAACCTTGGCCACTCTGCGACGACCTGACGGACCTCATCTAGCATGCGAAGCCCACGGCCGCGGACCAATGAAACTGCCTCTTCGCAGGCCGTGAAATCCTCGCGGGCGAAGCCATCCCGCTTCCGATTCATGCGCATTTGATGGCGGCTGGTCCACGCGCCATCTGGGTTGTAGGCATAGGTCAGGTCATATGCCGGAGCGAGCGACCATTGACCACGCCGGTCCATGAGGAAGGCGAAGTTCTTGACGTGATCATCCTGGTTGCGCGCAACGATATTAAAAACCATGCGTCGATAGAACTGCTCGATCTGCTCGGCCGGCAAACCCAGCGCGCGCATCTCAAGCATGGCTTGCTCGTAGGAGGCGCCACCAGGATGGTGAAAGTCGAGATGTGACATCGCTGCAAGGGTTTGCATATGCAGCTTTTCCCCCGCCTCGGTACGGTCGAATCTTCGGGTGACGAAATGGTGGCGACCGCCCTCGGACAGAATGCGACACTCGCTGATTTCGATGCCGGCCGCGCGCGCCATTTTCGCATAGGCAAACTCAACTAGGCCGAAGCCTTGGGGATCGAGAAGTTCGCGATCGCGGTTGTGCTGCACTCCGTCGAACTTGAGCAACCAATGTGAGAAGCCTTCGGCACGGTCGGCTTGCCCACTACGGACCTCGCCGGTTTCGGTGTTCCAGGCGATGACCGCCTTGGCACGTGCCCCTCCGGCCGAAGTTCCGACCCGCAGGATGTCCTGCACCGCACGCGAGGCTCCCCCCGACTGCAAGCGAGTCGACAGGCTGCTGCGATCGGCCAGCACGGCGTCGGCGAGTTCGACCAAGGCGGCGATTTCAATGCGTTGATCCGCAGGCGCCGGTGCGGCATCAAGCTGTGGCTCGAACTCAAGGGCTCCCATGCCGCGGCGTCCGAGATAACAGAGTCGCTCGACCGGATTCAAGCTGCTGGGAAGCCGGCCTTGTGACGCAAGCCAAGCATCGAGCAGCGCGTTGCCGAAGCGATCCGGAAGAGAATCGGCAAGTAGGCCCGGTAGACCTTGAAAGCTCGCGGGCGGAAGACCGGGGAAGGAATAGACGCCGCGACGCAACGGCATCGTGCGCGGCGCAAGCTGGATTCCCGAGGGCAGGAAAGCTGGGTCGTATTCAAAGTCGGCAACCGCTCGCTCGGCCTGCCAACGCACTGCGCCAATCCGGCTGCCCCAGAGTTGCACCGTGGCGAGACTCATGCGCCTTCGTCACCCCATTGGAACGGCTGGCTCTCGGTGGACTCGGGTTTCTTGCTGCGAGCACGCTTGCGGATCTTCGGACCGGAATCAGCGAGTTCGATCGGGCTGGGTTGACTGCTCGGAATTGCGGCTTCGAGCTCGTCGAGCAAATCGAGCGAGCGCAACACGCTGAGGAAGGCCGAGAGCTGGCTTCCGCGGCCTGCCTCGAGCCGCCGCACGGTCGAAAGCGAGACCCCCGCGGACGCCGCGAGCTCCGCTTGGGTTTGGTTTTGCCGAAGCCGAGCGCGCGCGATCCGGCTGCCGAGTTCGACAAGGAGGTGGGCTTCCTTTGCCATAAGAGTTGAATCTTAGATTTTTATCGGTAGAAAATGAATATAATAACTCTTTTTTAAACGATTCTATGCTAGAAATGCTCATGGTATTATTTTCGCTTACTTTTAAACTTTTATCTCGTCTTCAAAGGCATTAAAGATCATTTTGCAACCTTTAACCACCACTCGGCGCCTCGGAAACGAGCAGGCTCACAGCGAGACCAAGGAGTACCAGCCCAGCCATTCGATTCATCCCGCGCTGCACGCCAGGTCGCGTCCGCAACCAAGCGCCCAACTTGCCTGCCGCAATCGCGATCCCGCCGAACACCAACAGCGTCGCGAGCAGGAATGCCCCCGCAAACACAACGATCTGAACCGCGACCGAACCTCGCTCCGGTTCAGCAAACTGCGGCAAGAAGGCGAGGAAGAAAATCGAAACCTTGGGGTTCGTCGCGTTCATGACGATGCCCCGGCGATACATCGCGCCCAGTCCATGAAGCTCGACGCGCTCACCGTCGAGTCTCGCTGCGTCCGCTCGAAACGCGCCCCAAGCGAGGTAGATCAAATAGGCCGCACCCAAGTACTTCAGCGCACTGAAGGCAACTGCGGAGGTTTGAAAGATTGCTGCGGCTCCGAATGCAACCAGACTTGTGTGCAGGATCAGGCCGGTGCACAGACCGAGCACGACCATCAGACCTGCCGCCGAGCCTCGCAGAGCTGCCTGCGTAAGCACAAAGAGGTTGTCCGGTCCAGGCGTGAATGCCAGCATCAACGACGCTGCGAAAACGGTCGCCAAGACTTCTGGTGTAGGCATGGGAGCAGCCGAGTAAAGGGTCGGCTACTTCGTTTCCGAAACCGACTGAATCGCATGCATCGGCACAAACCTACGCATGTTCGCGATCTGCATCATGAGCCCACTCTCGTCCGCACTCAATAAGGTTCCGCTCGTACTTCCAACCGTGTCGGCAGTCGAATACTTCAGATAGATCACCAAGACTTTCTCGCCCACCAGGCCCTGCACGGAAACGGGCGTGGAAGACGGAGGAGATTGCCAAGTAGCGCTAGCCCAAGGAGCGATAAACAGCGCAGCCACGAGCAAGATGAGGACGGGGAAAGATGTTTTCATGAGCATGGTTCGCCCTCCACTCTAGCTTGCCGCAGAATCCGAGCAGATCGCCAATCGATAGCCAGCATCGAAGGAATCGGAATCGAGCAAACTCGCATAACGCTCAAGCCAAACCCCAGAACGGAGATCTGATGCCAGGGCAGCGAGACCCTGCTCGACTTCTGGCTGCGAAAGCTTGGCAAAAGTGGACATCGCCGCGCGAATCGCCGGATCAAGATAGGCTTGAGGGCGCGCCCAGAAAGCGGCGAAAAAGCCGTCATGGCAATCAGAAGGAATCGGCACGGTTTGCCAATCGACGCTTCCGCAAGCTTCTTCAAACTCACTCCGAGCCGGGAAGATCTGCCGGTCGATCTCGACGAGGCGCGGAAAGTAGTCGCAGAGCTACGAGTCGGCGGAGTTTGGGTCCCAGGTCATTACGACCACCGGTCCGCGGCTCACCCGGCGCAGTTCACGCAGGCCAGCGATCCGGTCCTGCCAATGATGCACGGTCAGGACGGCCAGAGCGGCATCCACACAACCATTACGCAAAGGCAACGGCGAACAGGTGCTCCGGATCAAACTTGCTCGCCGATCCAAGCGTTGTTCCAACATCGTTTGCGAGGGCTCCACAGCGAAGACGCGACATTCGCTTGGTTCATACGAGCCCGTGCCTGCTCCAACATTCACGAGACTGCGCACCGGCCCCAGAGCGCTTCGAATCTGCGCGGCGATTCGGGCATCCGCTCGACGCTGCAGGGTGTAGCCAGACCCGATTGCGTCGTACAGCGTGCTCACTCGTCCGCTTTTTTCGTCCATGCCGCCGTGCCCGCTACTGCATCGATCTGGTCCGCCAGGGCGCGCAGACCATCGGGGCCACCGAAATACTGCTCGACCTGCTTGGACTGGCCATCCACCGTCAAGGTCATGATGCGCGAAGGTTGATCGGTGATCGTGTAAGGCTCGCCCTCTTCGTTGAGCTTGTATTCGTACTTCTCGTCTAGCTCAAAGAAGTTCAACTGCTGACATGCACGCAGCAATGCTTCGATTCCCTCGGCGCTCGCTGTGCTCTGCCGTTCGCCCAAGACTTCTACGTGTTCGTAGCCCTGATAGATCACTAAGCCATCTGCGTAGATCGTTACCTCGTAGGTCGGGCAAAATCCATAGCAGCCGGTGCGTGCGAGCGTGATCGTTTCAAATCCTTCACTGGTGATCGTGACTCCACCTTGAGTGGATTCCGATTCCGAGGACGGCCCCGGCGCGGGAGCCTTGGAACAGCACGCGGGAGCAAGAAAGAGCAAGGCGAGGAAGAGAAAGCGCATGAATCAGATCTTGCGGGCCAGAAAAGCCCGGCGGCGTGCCAGTAAAGGGTAGATGCCGTAGCTGGAAGAAACTTCGACAGCGAAACCATTGGCCTTGAGCATCATCGCAAGCGCCGCGGCCTCAAAAACGCGCACGATGTGTACCTCATCGGAACGCCGGTATTGGTCATCGATTTCGCGAAATGCCGTGATCGTGCGAATCAAGTGCCGCGCGTCCAGATCTTCCGTGGTCGCGGAGATGACGGCCCAATCCATGCCCGCGCGCCCCGCGGTGGAGTTCATGGGTTGATCATCATCTGCAACGATCACATCGAACGCGAATACTCCGCCTGGCTGAAGCGCTTTCGCGACACGCGCAAAGAGACTTTCGACGCGACGATCATTCGGTTCGCCCCCGGCGCAGTAGTTCAAGCCTTCGCCCAGAATTGTGACCACGGAGCAAGCGGGGAGCTCGAGATCGAAGAGAGACGCCCGACGAAGATCCGCCTCTGGTGCAACACCACGCGCGATCTCAATCATGGCCGGGGAAAAATCGACACCCAGTACGCCAAAGCCAGCATCGCAAGCCAACTTCGCGAAAGTGCCGCTGCCGCAGCCTAGGTCGATGAGCTTTCCGCCTTGGATGCCCGTTGCATCGATCCATGCCAACAGCTCGGGCCCAGCGCCTTCGACCAAACCGGCAAAGCCGGTGTGATGGATATACGCCAGGTCTTCGTCGTAGAAGCCGCTCACGCGACTAGTTCTTGACGTTCTTTTCGTACAGCTTGATCCAGGCCTGCGGCGTCATCTTCTTGCACAGCTCGCCAATCAACTCAAACGGGATGTTCTCGACCTTCTTAAAGCGAATGCAGCTCTTGCCCATATCGAGCTTGGTCTTGACGTGCTTGGGCCACTCCTTCTCAAACCATGCAAGCAGCTTCGGGTCGGCGTAGATCCCCATGTGGTACAGCGCGACAAAGTTCTTCTGCGAGGCGAAGCTCATGAAGGGCAGCGGCAACTTCGGATCGCAGTGATAGCCATCTGGGTACAGCGAATGCGGCACGTAGTAGGCCGGCATGCCGTAACCCATGCCTTCCTTGAAGCCGTCTGGCAGGTTGTCCTTGAGCGTCTTGCGCAGCTTCTTCACGGCTGCGACGCGGTCTTCGGGGACTTCCTTGAGGTAGGCGGAAACGGTGGTGGCTTTGGATTGCATTAGGGATTCCTCGACAAACAGGATAGCGCCGACGGCCCTTCTACGGGAATGCCGACAAAGCCGCATCGTTCGTGATAATCTTGAGCTTGGTGTTTTTTTTCGTGTCGTTTGCGCTGGTCGCGGGCGCGCAAGCCTCCCCGACATCTTCGATTCAGCCCACTCCCCCGACCCCGGTTACTGCTCCGGTGGTCTTCGAGGGAGGTCTGTATTTCCCTTCGGCCGAACAAGCTGGTCGCACTGCGGCCAAGACCTCCTTCGTTCTGCGCTACCGCTTGAGCCAGGACATCCCGCTCGGCGGCGCAGTTCGCATGTACTTGGGGTACCCGTGGCAAGGCCGAGCCATGACGGTCATGCGTGCGAACATCTGGCATGACTTCCAGATCGACCGCGGGACCTCCGCGAACTTCCTGGCGGTCGAAGCACCGGGCAACCAGAATTTCCGGCTGGAGCAGCCGCACGCGGGCGGGCTATGGGTACGCCAGTGTGGGGTTGAACTGCACCCGACCAGCGCACAGGCGCCGCTTCGTCAGGGCCAAGAGCTGATCTTTCGGATCGGCGATCCAGGTTTGGGTGGCCCGGGATACATCCTTCCAGAGCAGAGTGCGGATGTGCATTTCCTGGTCGAAGAGCGGGTGGATTCAAACTCGCCGTTTCAGCTGGCTTATGCGGCGGAACTCTTTCCCCGCATTGAAGTCGGCCCGACCAGCACGGACCGCTTTGTCTTGTATGCCGATTCGATCCGTGCTCCAGGCGAGCGTGTACGGCTGATTGTGCAAGCCCGCCAGAACGCGGACAGTTTCTACTCGAATAGTGGGATCGATCGCAGTTTTGTCGGCGAAGTGAGACTTCAGTCCGATCGCGTCATTTCCGACCTTCCGCAGAGCATTACCTTTGATGCAAAGGATCAGGGAGTCAAGACGCTGTACTTCCACCCGCATGAACTCGGCGTGGTTCGGATTCAAGCGCACGCGGCCGCGGATCCAAACGTGCAAGGCGAAAGCAACCCAGTCCTCGTGCGAGCGCAGACGCATGGTGACCCCCAACCCCAATTGCTCTGGGGCAACCTGCATGTGCATTCAGCGGTTGGCGGACACGCCCTAGGGAATCCGCTGCAGGCCTTCGCTTGGGCGCGTGATACCGAAGGCTTTGATTTCATGGGCCTCAGCGAGCACTGTTCGATGCCCGGGGGCAATGAGTTTGATTGGACCCTGCTGCGCGGCCTCGACGAACAAGAATCACGGGCGCACAGCTTTGTCGCTTTCGTTGGCTATGAATGGACCAGTGATCGTGCGGGGCATCGCAATGTGATCTTGAAACATGGTGCCGATGCGGGCGATGTGTTCTGTCTCGGCGACGGCAATCGCACCCGCAAACTGCTCACCGCGCTAGAGGGACATCGTGCGATTGGTATTCCGCATCATTCGGCCTGGGCGGCGACGGGGCCGATGGATTGGGGCGACAGCTTGTCTCACCCCAATCAACCCTTGGTCGAGATCTATTCGTGGCACGGTAGCTCGGAATATCCGGGCAACCCGCTGCCCATGCAGCAGAACTCGATCAAGAATCACCCGGCAGGCCTGGACGCCTATGTGCAAGAAGCATTGCGCGCTGGTTTCCGCATGGGCTTAACGGCGGACTCGGACCATCACATGGCCCGGCCGGGATCAAGTATCGCGTTTCCCGAGCGTTACGCGCGCATGGGGATCACCGGGGTTTGGTCGGCTGCTCACGACCGCGATGGCGTCTGGAATGGGCTCACGCAACGGCGCACGATTGCCAGCACTGGGGTACGCGCAATCGGCTATTTCGAAGTGAATGGTCAGACGATCGGCCAAGAATTCTGGTCGGCGGATGAACCCGAGCTGACGATTTCCATTTTCGGCACCGACGAGATCACCGAACTGACGGTCTTCCGCGATGGCAGCGACGCAGTGCTGCAGCTGCAACCGAATCAGCGCGATGTGCAACTGAAGTGGGCCGACCCGAACACCGCGCCGGGCGAACTGCATTCCTACTACGTGCGCGCGATTCAGGCTGACGGCCACCGCATCTGGCTCAGCCCGATTTGGATGCGCCGCACTGCGGCGAATGGCGAGTAGCCATTCCGCCTACCTCGCAGGAAACGCCGGGCCGAGCAGCCAGGCGTAGAGCCAACGGCTACAAGAAACTGCTCAAAGCGGCCCAAACGACTTTGCCCATCCGTGACGAGATGGATGGCTCGGCTGCGCGCCTTCTTGCAGATCCTCGGAATCAACCGCCGTGCGTGTGGCCATGGCCATGGCCATGGTCTTCAACGTCCGCGCCTTCTTCATCAACCGCTTCGGTCAACGCAGAAGTTCGTTTCAGGTTGGGGCCGAAGTAGATCGCGTTGGTGAAGAGCCGGCGCGTGCCCCACCAGACCCCGCGGAACAGCGGATTGTCAATCATGCAGACCACCGTGCCCGACCCGAGTCTCTCGGCGCGGATCGCTGGAGAGCCCGCGAACTTGGCCACGTTCTCGTCCGACGCGAAGCCGCTCAGCAGTGGCGTCTCGGTGTAACGCAGAGGCGTCGCAAATGGGTTGTCACTATCTGACAGCAAGCTGGTCGAGTTGCGGAAGACTGGCATGGTGTCACCGGTGTAGCCGAACAGCAGCGGGTTCGTGCGGTCGTACTGCGCCTCGAAAATCGTGCCGGCCACGCTTTGCTCGGCGCGCTTCTGCTCGTAATCGACATAAGCAGTCGGCTCGACCACCTCGACGACTTCGTCCTCGGCCGTTTCTGGATTCTCGCGTGGTGTCGAGTCGCGCCCTTCAGTAGCTTCGGCGCCAAGCAAGGCCCGCGCGGCCCAAACGGCCGAGTTCTTGGTCGCAATCAAAGTCCCCCCCGCACGCACCCAAGCACGCAGCTTCTCGGTTTCTGACTCGCTGAGCCCTGAGCTTGCGTCGTTGACGAAGACCAGGTGGGAATAGCGATCCAGGTTCACGCGCCCAATCCGCGATTCCTCAAGCAAGCTTGCGGGCATGCCAATGCGCGTATCCAGTTCGTGCCATGCCTCGCCGGCCTCATAGCTGGATGCGCCACCCCCGACCACGATTGCCAAGCGAGGAGCGTCGATCGGAAGGATGCTGCGCGAGCCCAGGTCGACCCCCTGCGGCGTCAGCCCGCCGGTCGCCGCGTGCACCAGTACGCCGTCTTGCTCGGCCGTCAGCATCAAGTCACGCAGTTCTTCCCAGCCCAATTCTTGACTGCCGCGCGGAACCACGATGGTGCCATAGTCAAACTCGGTCGGGCCGTCGGCCGTCATGCAAGTAAAGGTCTTCGTCGCAACACGGGCGCGCACGCCCGCTGCAAGCAGACGCTGCAAGGTGCGCGGCGCGTGCGCGGCGTGCCACTCGAAAAGGTAGGCGACCGGCCGCACGGTTGCGGCCACTTGCGGCGAGGGCAAACGCGCCGATTTCTCGGCCGACCCGCGCTCCATCGAAGCCAACTGCGGAGCTGCGAGCTCGGCATAAGGCAGACCGAAGCTACACGGAAGGTTCCAACTGGAAACGTCGTAGAAAGTGTTGTCCGGCCAACTCGTGCGAGTCTCAAACAAGGCGCGGATCAACCGCGCCTGGGGTTGATCAAGTTCAACCACGAAGGACTTGCCCGACACATAGCCTTGACCATCGACTTCGAAGTCGCTTGCTAAGCCCTGCACTTCGATGCCGTGTGCGCGCAGGATCGTCACCATGCGCCAGCTTCGTTCTAAATCGTGCGCATCACCAAACACATAGCCCGCCACATCGAGACTTCGCGCCTCGGCGCGCGCGCTGCGATAGAACTCGCGCTGCCAATCCATCAACTCCTTGCGCATCGCGTCAGCTGCCCGCAGCGTCGAAAGCGATGTCGTGAACTGATTGCGAATCGTGAACGGGAAACTGAGCTCGCCAAAGCTGTTCTCTTGCAAGTGACCGCGCGAACTGGCTTGCTCGAATAGGATGCCCACCCCGCCGTGCAGATCGGGATAGGTCGAGCCTTTGCCATAGTAGAAGTCGTCAAAGCTCTCTTCGGTGAAGTACAAGCTGCCCATTTCGTCGAGCGCTTCAGCGTGGAACTCGGCGATCTTGCGCGTCAACTCGAGGTTCCGCTCAGGGGTCAATGGGTTTTGCCGCGACGGAATTCCAGGCTGGAAGAAGTAGGTCGAATCCGTGCCCATCTCGTGGAAGTCGGTCAACACGGTCGGCAACCAGCGTTGAAACTGACGGACACGGCCGCGGCTCTCTGGGTGCGTCAACAGCAGCCAGTCTCGATTCAAGTCGAACCAATAGTGATTGGTACGACCACTCGGCGAACCTTCGTTGTGTTCGCGATGGTTTGGATCCGCGACCAGGTTTTGCCCCTTGTGCATATTCGCCCATTGCGCAAAACGGCTCAATCCGTCCGGGTTCAGACACGGATCGATCAGAACCACATTGCGTTCGAGAAAACTATCGATCGCTTCGCCGGTCGCTGCGGCCAAGTGATAGGCCAGCAGCAAGGCCGCGTTCGCACCGGAAGACTCGTTGCCGTGCACCGAGTAACCCATCCAAATGATGTTCGGCCCCCCATCGTTGCGCGCACCGCTGCGCACCGCTTCGACATGATCCGCGCGGATTTCTTCGAGCCTGGCGAGGTTTGCCGGCGAGGACACCGCCGCGAGAAGCAGCGGGCGCTTTTCGTGCGTGCGCGCGTACTCGCTCAGAACCACGCGCGGAGAGTTTTCAGCGACTTGCTTGTACCAACTGACGAGTTGATCGTGCCGCACATGCCACTCACCAACCTCCCAACCCAGCACATCCTCCGGCTTGGGAAAGCTCGCGTCATAGGCTACACCACTCGGCAGATACCAAGCCAGCTCGCCTTCTTGGGCAGGGGTCGTTGCCTCCGTACGAGCATCGGGAACTTGAGCAAGCTCCACGGGCGCGGTCGCGCAGGCAGCGAGAATCGAAAGCAGAATCGGTGGGAAAGGCAGCATGGAGGGGCGATCGCGCATGCGAAGCAAGCGGCGAGGCTACTTCCTGCATTCGATCGAGTCCACCGCGTCCCTTTGGGGTTAGGCTGGAACACCGCTTTTGGCGCGCATCATGCTCTGTACCCTTCTGCTGTTCCCATTCCTGATTCAGGACTCGCCCCCCAGACCGGCCCAGGAACCCGAGCCTCAATCGGCTTGGCAACTGATCACTGAGAAGTACGACGCCGACAAAGATGGCAAGATCAGCCGCGCTGAATACAGCAAGGATGACAAGTACTTTGCCCGCCTGGATGCCGATCAAAACGGCTTCATCGAAGCTAGCGACCTGAAGAAACTCGGTCGCCCCAAGGGCTTTCGCGGCAAGACCGACGACGCAAAAGACAAACTGGTGATCGCCGAAGCGGGCAAGATGGCACCAGACTTCACGCTGCGTGTGCTCGAGAAAGCCAAACCAAGCTCGGCTAAAAAGCCCAACAAGAAAGTCGGGCTCGATGATGCGGTCAAGCCAAAGACCTTTCAGCTTTCCAGCTTGAAGGGCAAGAAACCGGTCGCGTTGATCTTCGGCTCGTACACCTGACCGCCATTCCGCAAATCAGTCGGTCGACTGAAGAAGATGCGCGAGAAGTATGGCAAGGAGGTCGAGTTCGTGGTGGTCTATATCGCCGAGGCGCACGCCATTGATAGCGCGTGGCCGATGTTGAATGGACCCTTGCTAGAAGAACCCGAAACACTCGAGGAACGCATCGCCAACGCCGGTAAATGCGCGGTCGGCTTGGAACTCAAGGACTTCCTCACCGTGGTGGATGGCATCGATGACAAAGTCATGCGCTCGTACCAGTCTTGGCCGGATCGACTTTACTTAGTCGGAATCGACGGCAAGATCGCCTACAAAGGCGGGAAAGGTCCGTTCGACTTCAAACCCGAGCAACTCGACGCTGCGATCGCCAAGGAACTGGCAGCGATTGAGGCAGCCAAGCAGGCGGACCCGGAAACAGCAGATCGACTAATCCAGCTGTTCAGCTAACTGAATCAAGTTACCGCAAGTGTCGTCGAACATCGCGATCTTGACGGTGCCAGCGTCGGTGGCGTCCATCGTGAAGTTCACGTTCTTTTCGCGCAGCATGGCGCATACGGCGTCGAGGTCATCGACCATAAACATGGTCCAAGGGATTCCATCCTTGCGCAGAGCTTCCTGATAGGCCTTGGTCGCTGGATGGGCATTCGGCTCAAGGAGGAACTCGAGGTCATTGACCCCAGCCGGCGAAGTGACGGTCAGCCAACGATACTCGGGGCTAACCGGAATATCGGTCTTGACCTCGAAACCGAGTACCTCGGTGTAAAACGCGAGCGCTTTCGCTTGGTCATCGACCGGCACGCCTGCGTATTGAATGCGAATGGAAGGATTCATGGAAGCGGGTTCTGCCAGGACAGGACGAGCACACGCAGACAGGATCAATGCAAGGAGCAAGCACCCGACTTGTGGAAGGAAGCGAACCATGGCTCAAGTCTAGCCCTCGCCCAATCGCATGGGCTGGAAGCGCAGCCCATTCTTCCTCTGCTCCACTCCGTTCGGCGTAAAGCCAGCCGCAGCGTAAAACTCGACCGCATTGGGTGACGAGGAGACCGTCCAAACACCGTCGGTTCCGTGCGCAAGTTGCTCCGCTTTGAGAACCTCTTCTAACAGAGACTTGCCGTAGCCGAGACCCAAAGCATCAGGGTCGACGAACAGCATGACCAGGTGGCTGCCATCGCGGGTTTCTGCCATCGCGACCGGTGCTCCATCAACTTCGCCGAGCCAAAACGAATTGCCTTCTTGAAGCCGCGACAACATTGCCTTGGGTGAGCAGAAGCGGCGATACTCGGCAATGCCCTCATCGCTCGTCCAGGGCACGATCTTGGCCTCAAACGAAGCCCAGGCCAGCCTGCCAAGTGCGGGCAGCTCTTCCGGGGTGGCACGACGGATCAACATCACCCGGATGGTAAGTTCTCTGCGTATGTTCCGCCTCTCCAGCCTCCTCCTTCCTGCAATCGGCTTCGTGCTCGGCGCGACGGGCGCGACCGCGCAAGATGCCGCGCCGCATGCACATCACCATGCGCCATCAGTCTTCACGGCGGATGACGTTTTTGAACTTGAATACGCTGACGACCCGCAGATCTCTCCTGACGGATCGCAAGTGGTCTACGTCCGCCGTTACTTCGACAGTCACAGTGACCGGGTTCGGAGCAATCTTTGGATCGTCGACCGAGACGGACAACAAGCGCATCGCCCACTCTTGACTGGGTTGTCCAATTTTGGGGCACCACGCTGGTCGCCCGACGGTACGCGAATCCTCTATACGGCTTCGGATGAAGCTGGTCGTGGTCAACTCTTTCTGCGCTGGATGGACACCGGGCAAACCGCGATGTTGACCCGTTTCGAACGGACGCCAGGCGGAGTGTCTTGGTCGCCAGATGGGCAGCAGATCGCTTTCACGATGTTCGTACCCGAGTCTCGTCCGGCCTTCGCTAAGGGCGCGACGAAACCAGATGGTGCTTCGTGGGCGCCCGCTCCAACGAGTTATGAAGAGCTGCACTACCGATCGGATGGTCAGGGCTTCCTCAAGCCAGGGTTTAGCCATGTCTTCGTTCTTCCCGCAGACGGTGGAACGCCGCGCCAGCTTACGCAAGGGCCGTTTCAACACCGCGGCACTCCGGTCTGGACCCCAGACGGCGAAGCCTTGCTGATTTCCGCGAACCGTCGCGAAGATGCGCGCCACGAGACGAACGACACCGAGATCTACGAGATCAAGCTGCAAGACGGAACGATGCGCGCGTTAACCGATCGCTATGGACCGGATCGATCGCCCACTCTCTCGCCCGATGGCAACTGGGTTGCGTACACCAGTTATCTTGATGAAAACCGCGCCCATCAGGTCAATCAACTCTGGGTCGTGCCGCGCGAAGGTGGCGAAGCTCGGCTCATGCTGAGTGATTTCGATTACGACGTTGAATCGCCGGTTTGGCTCGCCGATGGCAGTGGAATTTGCTTCGCCTACGACATTGAGGGCGATCGACGCGTCGGCTTCTTGGACCGCGATGGACAAGTTTCGGATCGCGCGAGAAGCATGGGCGGAACCAGTCTCGGTCGCCCCTACACCTCTGGGAATTGGTCCGTTTCTGACACGGGAGATGTCGCGTTTACCTACGCAACGGCATCCCAACCAGCCGATCTCGCACTTTCAAATGGTCACAAAACCTTGCTGTTGACTGCCTTGAATGCCGACCTCCTGGGACAACGGTCGATGGCCAAGGTGACCGAGTTGCGCTGGGAATCGAAGCATGATGGACTTCCCATTCACGGCTGGCTTGTCATGCCTCCGGGCAAGTCCGGAGATGCGAAGCCGCCGTTGATTCTCGAGATTCACGGTGGGCCAGCAACTGCATATGGGCCTTGGTTCTCAGCCGAAATCCAACTCTTCGCCGCTGCAGGCTACGCGGTGCTGTATTGCAACCCTCGAGGCAGCACGAGCTACGGCCAGGACTTTGCCGACGCGATCTACCAGGCTTACCCGGGACACGACTATGACGACCTGATGTCCGGCGTCGACTTGCTCGTCGAACAAGGGACCGTCGACCCGGAACAGTTATTCGTGACCGGCGGCTCCGGCGGCGGTCTCTTGTCCGCTTGGATCGTCACCCAAACCGACCGTTTCGCGGCCGCGGCAATCGCCAAGCCGGTCATCAACTGGTACAGCTTCGCGCTGACCTCTGACGTCGGCATGGGCTTCATGAAACGCTACTTCCCGGGCGCACCCTGGGATCACGCCGAGGACTACCTGGCGCGTTCGCCGATTCACTTCGTCGATCAGGTCACGACCCCTTCGATGCTGATTACCGGTGAAGTGGATTGGCGCACACCGATGTCCGAGTCCGAGCAGTTTTACCAAGCGCTGAAGGCACTCGATGTGGATGCCGCCCTCGTACGCATTCCCGAGGCTTCGCATGGCATTGCAGCGCGCCCCAGCCACTTGATCGCCAAGGTGAATCACATCTTGGCTTGGTTCGAACGCTACCGAAAGGAAGCGTAGTCCATGCACCCCCTCGCTCAGCTCCTCCTTCGCCCCCGCTACGGCCTGGCCGCGCTCACTTTTCTGGGCATCTCGGCAAGCTCGTTACAGCCTCCTGTTCAGGAGCCCGCAGACCCGCTGCCGCGCATCTTGATCGTCAACGACGATGGCATCGATAGCCCGGGCGTGCAGGCTTTGGTCGACGCATTCGCTTCGATCGCCGAAGTCCATGTTTGCGCGCCGGATGGCAATCGCTCGGGAGCCAGCGCCTCAACCACCGCGCTCAACGGTTTCATGAGTGTCGAAGCGCGCGAACTGAAGGGGGCGACCAGCGCCTGGGCCGTCAGCGGCCAACCGGTCGACGCGACTCAATTCGGACTGCTCGAACTGGGCCCAACCGGCAAGCCCAGCGATTTCGACCTGGTGATTTCCGGAATCAACGATGGCGCCAATGTCGGCAACCTTCAGCAGTACTCGGGCACCGTGGGCGCCGCAAGTGCTGCCGTGCATTATGGGGTACCGGCAATCGCGATCTCACAAGCTTCGCGCATGCGCAGCTTTGAATTCTCGGCTCAGTTCGCGGTGCGGTTCGTTCAACAACTCAACGAACACGGCGCACAAGCAGGCATCGTCTACGCGATCAATATTCCGGTTGCCAATCAAGATCAAGTGGTCGGCATTCAGGCATCTCCACAAGGCGGCCAGTACTTCCACGTCGATGACTATCTGCGAAGAACCGACGATCAGGGCCAGCAGTCTGCGCGTGCTGCCGCGGGCTACAAGAACGAACAGCCAGCCGGTTCCGATACTGAGTTCTTCCAGAAAAAGCACATCACAATCACTCCTTTGCGCATCGACCGCACCGATGCCGATGCGATCGCCGAATTGAAGACCTGGAATTTCTAGGTTCCGGGATCGAAAAGCACGTCGGCCAAGGCCTCTTCATAGCCACGCAACAAGTCAACGCGGGTGAGATGCCGAAACTCGTGCAAGGCGGGGTCGCGGAGCCACTTGGCAGCGGGGCTGACCTCTTTGAAACTAAACTCGAGTCTGTCGACCAGATCAAGTGAGCCGACCGAGCACTCGTCCGGAGCGACGGCCTCCCAGTGGATCGAGATCAATCGAGCAGCCTTGCAGGCAGAAACGATTAACTGCTCGGCAGAATCAAGCTCGAGTCGCGGTGGCGGCGGTGGTGTGCCGGCGCGCAATCGCAAAGCTTGCGTCACGAATTCGGCGTATCGATGCGGGTGATCGAGACGGCTGAGATCGTCGATGCGCATGGCGCCAAAGCCGTCATAGCGGATGGAATCGTCGATGATGCGAAGTAGAAACCAGCTCGAGCCGACCGAGACGATTTCGCCGAGTTCGCGGCCCTCATCTAACTTGCTTCGCGACAGGCAGACCACGCTTCCCGTGGCTTGGGCTTCCAAGAGTCGGTCGCGCATTAGCCGCGGCAGCTCAAGACCGCAGAAATCAGGAATGAAATGGGAGTCGCGACGTACGCCGCCGATTCCCAAGTGAATTCATGCCCGTCCATGGTCAGGATGATCGTCGGCGCCGCCACGGTGATCGCACTCAGAAGGGTCGCCATGATCGTGAGGCCAAGGAAGGCTGGCTTCGAGCTGCAGAAACCGCGCAGCAGTTGCACACCCAAATAGGTAAAGACCAGCGCAAGCGGCAACAACACGAAGGGCGAGCCCCATTCTGTGATCCAACTAAACGGAACCGCCGCCCAAGCAGGCAGCCAGGCCAGGATCACGGCGAGTTTGTCGTTCCTTGAAACGGAACTCGATGGAGCGATCTGATTCATTCTTCGTCGGCGGCCGATTGAGCGAGCACCGGCCATTCTGCCAGAGTCGGAATCAAGCCGTTGGTGCCCCGATTCCACTCATCCAGCAGCTCTTGCACTTTCTCAGGCTGTTGCGCAGCGAGGTCTCGCGTCTCGTATGGATCGGTGCTGTGATCAAATAGCGCGGCTTTCCACTTCCCGCCGCGCTGACTCAACAAGAGCCGCCATCGATCGGTGCGCATGGACATCGACTTGCTTTGGTAGCCGTAGACCGGTCGCAAGCTAGGTTGCTTGGGGTCTTCGAGCACAGCACGGAAACTGCGGCCGTCGACCGTTTCGGGGATCGGCAAACCGGCAAGCTCGCAAAGCGTGGGGTAGATGTCGATGGATCCGACCAGCGACTCACTCGCTGTACCCGGCGAGGCGAGGCCTGGCACACGCAGAATCAAAGGGCTGTGCAAAGCGCGCTCGAACAGGCTGTGCTTGCCCCAGATCGTGTGATCGCCTAGGTGCCAACCATGATCGCCCCACAGCACGACGATAGTGTCATCAGCAAGACCGAGCGCATCGACGCGATCGAGAATCATGCCGATCTGCGCATCGATGTAACTGACGCAGGCGTAATAAGCGTGGCGCACCTCGCGCGCGTACGCATCGCTGATGCGCTTCCCTGCGCCGCCGAATTCCTTGCCTTTCTTATAGCTGTTGAAGAACTCACCGCTGCCGTGCAAAAAGACCCGCGCTCCGTCAGTCGGCCCATCAGGGTTGGGCGAGAGCGGGATGTCCTCGCGTTCATAGAGATCCCAGTACTTCTTCGGCGCGTTGAAGGGTAGGTGTGGCTTGTAGAAGCCAACCGCAAGCAGGAAGGGTTGATCTTGCGCGGCGAGTTCATCCAGCTTGCTCAAGGCGAGTTGTGCATGCAGACCATCCGGGTATCCGGTGTCCTCAACCTCTGCCGTCTCAAACGGCGGGACCTGTTTCTTCAGCGTGTTGCGATTCGAACCGTCAGCGTAACCGAAGAAGGGCGCATCGCTCTTCCCCCACGCGCCATACTCGGCGAGCATCTCATCCCAGCTATGCGGAAGCTCGCGGGTATCGGGATCGCGCGTCGCCAAGCCATCCGAGCTATGGCTGATCTTGCCGATGCCTACGGTGCGATACCCGTTGCGCCGGAAATGATGCACGAAGCTCTCGGGCGCCTCTACCTCGGGTTGCTTCGCGGTGTGATTGATCATGAAGTGGTTACCCAGCTGGCCCGGGTGCGTCGGCCGCGCGCCGGTGAGCAAGCCGTAGCGCGAAGCCCCACAAGTCGGTGCTTGCACATAGTGGCGCCCAAAAAGACGCCCCTCGCTGGCCAGCCGATCGATGTTCGGCGATTGAATCGCTTCCTGCCCATAACATCCCAATTCCGGGCGCAGGTCGTCCACGCAGATCAGCAGGATGTTCGGCTTCGCCGCTGCCGGCGGTGCGAGAACCATGACGATGGGCTCTGCATCGGGCGGAGCGCAAGCTGCAAGAAGCAGGACGAGGGAAGCAAGGGGTCGATTCATGAGTTTCAATGCATCGCTTCAAGCTCGAGGGCTTCGCCTCGTCGCCATGATCACGAGGATGCCCCCCAGTATGCCGAAGGCCAAGTCGGAGATTGTGTCATCGATGGAGCGCTGGGAACGGGTCAGGCCAATCGCGTCGAGAGTCCATTCCAAGAACTCCCAAGCGACGACGGTCAAGCCCGCCCAAGCGAGCAGACAAAGCGCCTCGCTGAGCTGAGAGTGCTTGCCAAAGAGAGCGCCCCCCCACGGCTCACGCATGCAGCAGAGCAGGAACCAAGTCGCGGCCACACCGCCCAGAAAGTGCGTCGCACGATCCAAAGTTGGTATTTGATCGTAGGCCGCGGTCCCTTTCCAGAGCACGACGTGCACCACCAAAACGGCGACGGCTGGAAGCCAAGAGCGCGCTTTCATCTCAGCGCTTCAGTGCCTCCTTCACTCGCACCTGCAGCTCGGGAAGTACCTCAGCTTCAAACCAAGCGTTCTTCTTCATCCAAATATTGTTGCGCGGACTCGGGTGTGGAAGCGCCAGGACATGACTCGGAAAGCTGCGCCAGGAGCGCACAGTCGCGGTCAGATTGCCAGGCGCATCGGGCAAGTGCCAATCGATGGCGTACTTGCCAATCACCAGCGTCAGCAAGTCTCGCGGAAGATGCGCAAGCAGTTCGGTGCGCCACGCGGGCGCGCATTCTGGCCGTGGTGGCAGATCACCGCTCTTGCCAGTCCCTGGGTAGCAGAAGCCCATGGGCAGAATGGCAACCTGCTCGGCATCGTAGAAGGTCACGCGATCGACCCCCATCCAGGCTCGTAGCCGTTCCCCGCTTGGGTCATCAAAGGGCACACCCGACTCGTGGACCCGCCGCCCCGGCGCCTGACCCACGATGAGCAGCCTGGACCTCGGCGTGAGTTGCAGCACGGGCCGCACGCCATGCTCCAGCGCATCGGAGCAAATCGTGCAGGCCCGCACGCGGGCAAGGAGGTCCTGGAAAGCTTCCATCGGGGTCTGGAATCAAGCTGCAACGAGCCTAGTACAATCCACGGTTCCCGGAGGGAGAGAACATGCCTGAAGCCACCAAAGAAGCCATCCTCGAAGCACTCAAATCCGTGCAGGATCCGGATTTGCATCAGGACATCGTGAGCCTGGGCTTCATCAAAGACCTCGCGCTGTGCGACGGCGTGGCCAAGTTCACGCTCGAGCTGACCACCCCGGCTTGCCCAGTCAAGGAAGAGCTGAAGCAGCAAGCGCACGACGCCGCGATGTCGGTGCCCGGCATGAAGCAGGTCAACGTGGTGCTCTCGGCCCAGGTCAAGTCCTCGCTGCCGGCTGGCAACTCAATGAACGGCGATGTGCGCAATGTCATCGCGGTGACCTCGGGCAAGGGCGGCGTCGGCAAGACCACCTGCGCGGTCAACTTGGCCATGGCGCTCGCCGCGACCGGCGCCAAGGTTGGCATCCTGGATGCTGATGTTTATGGCCCGAACGTTCCCGTCATGCTTGGCGTGCAAAACCGCAAGCCTGGCGGTGGCGCCGATGGCAAAACGATCGTGCCGATTCCCGTTCATGGCGTGAAGGTGATCTCGGTCGGCAACCTCGTCGAAGACGGGCAACCCGTCATGTGGCGCGGCCCGATGCTGCACCGCGCGCTGCAACAGTTCCTGCAAGATGTGCTGTGGGAAGACCTCGACTACTTGCTCGTCGACATGCCCCCGGGCACCGGCGACGCGCAAATCTCGTTGTCGCAACTCGTACCGCTGACGGGCGCGGTCGTGGTCACGATGCCGCAGGAGGTCTCACTGACTGATGTGCGCCGCGCGATTGGCATGTGCCAACAAGTCAAGACTCCCGTGCTCGGCATCATCGAGAACATGAGTGGCGAGATCTTCGGCCACGGCGGCGGCATGAAGACGGCTCAGGACTACGAAGTCCCCTACCTCGGCTCGATTCCACTGGAGCCCCATGTGCGCTCCGGCGGCGATGATGGTTTGCCCGTCGTGCTCGCCCAGCCCGACTCCGAGGTCGCCGCAACCTTCCGCCACATCGCCGGCGAACTGGCCCGCGAAGTCGCGATTGCTTCACAAAGCAAGGCTGTTCTGCCTACGCTCGAGGTTTAACGCGGCGCCTTCAACACCGGCGCGCGCTGGCTGCTGATGTCCTCGGCAAATCGTGCCGAGAAGGTGGCGAACTGATCCGGCGAAAGAATGCGCGCGGCGTCCTCACGAATTGCGGTGCGCATCGCTTGGCGGCGCGCTTGGATGTCATCTGCCGATACGGTGCCCGACTTTTGCAGTGCTTGAATCTCGGCTTCGCGAAGCGAGCGGGCGCGCCAGGCCTCGGCGAATTGAGCCTCTTGCGACTCGGTCATTTCCAACCAACCGCCAATCTTGGCCGCCACTTGAAGCACCTGCTCATCACGCTTGGCGGCCGCTTCTTCGGCGCGGATGGAATCGAGCGCGAGTTCCACCTGATCTTGCAAATAGAACGGCGCTTGCGCTGAACCGGGTGTGGACGACCGTATCTCGGCGAGCATCTCCTTGCGGAAGGCATCGAGATCTGCCTGCGAGAGGTAGCCGCCTTCCGGTATGCGTTGCGGTTGTGAAGCGGCGCTCGGTGGAGTCGCTTCCAGGCCGCGCATCGCTGCACGCAAGTCTGCGTTATCGGATTCGAGTTGTTCCAGGCGAACGAGCAAGCCCTCGGAATCCATGCCAGCATCGACCAGCAAAGGCTGCGAAGCCGCATTTGCACCCGGCCCAAGCAAGCTCGCGATCAAGGCGCCGCCAATTGCCCCGGCGAGCAACGCGGCGCCTAACTGCGGTAGCGAGAATTGCGCCATGACTACTTCTTCGTGTCCTCGCGCTCTGCGGTCAGGCTGCGGTAAACCGTCTGCAGCCACTTGTTGGTATCGACGAAGCCCCAGGACCAGGAAGCGTATTCATCGGGCAAGCCCGCCTTCACGGCTTCGCTTTCGTCCATGCCTTCGTCAATCCTCGCTTGCACCAACTTGACGCTGGTCTGAAGCATCTCGACCGAAGCCTTCAAATCGGCTGGACTCGCCAGAGGCCCATGACCCGGAATGACTTTGTCGCCCTCTTCGAGCATCGAAAGAACGATCTCTTGGGAGTGCAGATAGCCTTCGACATCGCCGCCACTGCCAAGGTCGATGAAGGGGAACATGCGGTTGAACATCAGGTCACCCATGTGCACGACTTTCGAGCCCTCAAAGAACACCACGGTGTCGCCGTCGGTGTGACTCTTCGGGAAGTGAATCAGGTGCACGGCCTCGCCGTTGTAGTGCACCGTCATGCCTTCGTTGTAGGTGAAATCCGGCAGGGCCGCCGGATCGGCTGGACCAGCACCGCGGCCGCCGGCCTTCATGCGCGAGCGCACGTTTTCCTGAGCAATCACCACGCTGCCCTTGGCGAATGCCAAGTTGCCGCCGACGTGATCGCCGTGCCAATGGGTGTTGACCAAGTAGGACGGGCTGCCTTCAGAAATCGTCGCGATCGCTTTGCGAATCGGCGCCTCCATATGCGCGAACTGCGAGTCGATCATCAGCATGCCTTCGGCACCCTTCATGATGCCAATGTTGCCGCCTTGGCCGACCAACATGGAAACTTGGCCTGATACCGGCACCACTTTGACCGTGGGCTCGGGGTCTTGGCGAGCAGTCGCAGTCAGCGCACCGAGCGCGAGGGCAGAAACGGCAAGGAGGACAGCCTTCATTCCCCCATGCTAGCCGAATCAGGGCCCAGGTCGGGTGACTCGGACGCGCTCCAAGTGCCCATCGATACAGTCCGCCTCGACCCAAACCTCAAGCGAGGCCGTCGTGCCAATCGCGCTCAAGATCAGCACTACCCGGTCCTCAGACTCCTCGAGCGGCTGAAGATGCAGAAAGGCGCGTGGACGATCCACCGCGCCCATGGCCCGGGCTTCATCGTAAATAGCCAAAAAATCCTCGAGCGCGCCACGGGTCAGGGATGAGCTGGGCTCGACAAAGTCCGCATCGCCCAAGGCATCGCGCACGACGCTCTCAAGTCGGTGGGCGAGGCGCAGGCCTCGCTCGCTCGAACGCAGCGCCCGCACGCTCGGTACCGAAGCTCCGCTGCCAAGGCTCAGCGAAACCTCGTCCCAAGCGGCCACCCAGGCGTCTTCTACGGCCGCTTCGAGGCGCCCCGAACAATCGCGGGGCGCGGTCGCCCAGTGCGCAAAGCCCCAGAGCAGCAGCAGCACGCCGAAGCCAAGCAAGCCACGCAGGAGCCAAACCATGCCCTAGTTTGGCAACAATCTGGCTCAAAAAGAGATCGAAGCGGGCCCAGTTCTGGCGCAATTGCTGAGTTCTGGTTTTCCGGCCGAAATTCCGACTCCAAACTTGCGAAAATCCCCAACACGCAGGCTTTCCTGCGTAGACACAACATGCGCCGCCTGCTCCCCCTTTTCGCAGTCGCCCTCGTGGGCTTGATTGCTTGGCTGGTCTTCTTCAATCCAGGATCTGACGAACCGATCTTGGTCGACGACGACGGCGATCGCCCAAATGTCGAGATCAACCAGCCCACAGCCGCCGACGCTGGCCCAGCCGTGCGCTCGGGCCCTGCGGTTGTCGAAGAGGCTGAGTTCACCAATCGGCCCATCAAGGTCGGCAACGGCCGCCATGGATTAGGTGGCCAGGTGATT